>JBOGRA010000020.1:0-20732 GCA_050749325.1 Nitrosotalea sp.
ATTCTACACAAGGCTAACTGATAAAATATTTTTTCTTTTACGCGAAAATGCTGAAAAAACCCCTGTCGTACTTCAGTGCTTATTCCACTTTGTTTCTGTATGAACTCGGCAAGTTCATTGATCTTGATCTCAGGTATACTTGGTTCATCATACAAAAATATCTTAGATATTCTCAATAATGAAATGATAGTTCGGGTTGATTTATCTTCTTAGCTCTTTTATTTTGGATGCTGTAACCTCAGCTGCTTTCTTGCCTGACAGCAACATAGAACCGTATGTTGGACCCATTCTTGCTATGCCGTAGGTCTCTGTTACGGACATGCCTGTTGCTACAAGACCAGGGTAAACCTCGCCCGTGTGATGCACTACTTTATTTTCACCGTCATCTACCCACATGGGATCCATGCCTTTCCAATCTACAAGCTTTCTATCTACCAGTCTCTTTATGGCTACTGAGTCATGCCCTGATGCATCTATGACCATCTTAGATTCTAAAGCAACTGGATCCACACAAGTTATGTTTCTCGGAAGTGCTGACACCGGCATCCAATTTACTACAATGCCGCTTACTCTTCCATTCTTCAATATCAAATCATCAAATTTTGTTAGATTCAAAAATTTTACTCCTGCGTCACAAGTTGCAGCTATTAATTTTGAAACTGCATGCGGCCCCGGCGTAAGATAAAGCCCCTCTCTTACCTTCTTGTAGGGAATTCCTAATTCATCCCAAATCTTTTGTGCTGGTGCTCTCACTGTTACTGGATTCATCATGTATCCTCCCAGCCAATATCCGCCGCCAAGATAGTTGTTTTGTTCTATGACTAGAACTCTGAACCCCATTAATGCAAGCTCTCTGCTTGCAGTCAAACCTGCTGGGCCTGCGCCTATGATTATTACATCCGAGTCTGCTCTGTCTACCAGTACTGAATGAAATTCATCGGCAATTGCGCGTGTGATCTCTTTCTCATCGACATCTGCAAATATTTTAGGTACTTCATCTTTCTGAGTAGCCTTTTGCATGAAAAATACCCTTAGAGTAGCACATTAATAGTTTGCTTCTTTAAAAAATACCTTACTTTGGGAATCTACGTCATTTTTTTTGACTAATTTAAATCCAGTTTCTAAACTTCAGTGACCTAGTAACGCGATAAAAAAATAGAAGACTAGCAAATTTACTAATGTTACAATTGATCCAATTTTTAGAAATTCAAAGAACGTGAATGCCTTGATTTTCTTCGAGTCTGATGCTTGAATTATGATGACATTGCTAGCTGCTGCAAGAATTGTAAGATTTCCAGATATAGTACTTGCTGCTGCAAGCATCATCCATTGAGGTATGTCGTTGCTGGTAAACCCATTATTTATCATTACATAGTGATACAGTGCAACAAATGGAACATTACTTAATACCTGACTTAGCGTTACACTTGTAGCAGCAATTATGGCGTTACTTTGTAGCAGATCGTGTGGATTTGGAGAAGGCATGTACTTCATTATCATGGGTATTGCTCCTGAGGACCAAACTGCTGCGGTAACTACGAACATTGCAGCAAAAAATATCAAGACTGAATAATCCACATTCTGCATTATCTCTCTGCGCTCCCTGCTTATGGCATAGATTATTGCTGCGCCAGCTAATGCTACTGCACTTATGCTTATATTCGCAATTTGTAGAAAATGAAGCACTTCTGTAACAAAGAAACCAATGATGGTTGCAACAAGCACGCCTATGGAAATTTTTGCAAGCCGTTTGTTTTCTATTGTGGAATAATCTAAAACAATACTCTGATAGTCTACAAGAGCAAGTTCTTTCTTGAAATAAAAACGTAATACATAGTATGTCAAAAACAAGTTGATAATTGTTGGTATGGCAAGAAACTTTAGAAAATTAGTAAAAGGAAGTGTTATTCCACTTTGAATTGCAATTAAAAGATTTTGCGGGTTGCCAATAGGTGTCATGGCACTCCCAATTGTAATGCTAAATGCAAGTGATATTAAAAATACTGCTGGTCTGATATTCAACTGTCTTGATATGTATACGACAAGCGGTATGCCAATTAGCGCTATAGTATCATTTACCAAGAAAGCAGAAAGAACTCCCATGCCAACAATAAAAATCATAAGTAGAGCATTGACTGATCTTGCTTTTGAGAGCATCTTTACTGCGACCATCTTTAAAACTCCTGATTTCTCAAGGGCAGAAACTATGCTAAACATGCCAAAAAGAAACATTATGACATCAAGTTGCACTGCCTTAAAGGCAGACTCTGGGCTGATTATTTGAAAACCAATCATTAACGCAGCTCCAATTAACATCGAGACCCAGATTGGTATCTTGAATCGTGTTCTACCAACTATTAGTATGTAGATAAACACAAAGATTGCAAGGGAGATGTATTCTTTCACGACTGCCAGTCCTACTAGTGTCTCCGAATTAATCTTATTTCAAAACCCAAAAAATATGCTTTAAAAAGTATCTATGGATTGAATTTGATTTGATTAATGTGTAAAAAAAGTAACTAAGAAGTTTGCTCAGTCTAAAAATGCATCTTCAAATGATTTAACGCATTCCCTTATGTGCATCTTTTTTGTTGGATTCTTAAATGCGTAAGCTGAGATGATGTCTATTTTTGTAAGATCTTTTTTAGTTAAAACATCCTTTGCGGCCCTTAGTGAGTCAACTATTACATTGCAACCATTTGTGCTATCGCTTGTTCTAAGAGCCAAGTCAATTTCTATTGTTGAATCCATAAATCCTTTGGCTTCCATCCAATAATAACTAACTCTCGAATCACCAAGCTGCTCTGCATATTCTGTCGTACCTGCAGTAGACCTGAAAGTATACGGTGCTTCAATTGCGATGGATTCTGTTTTAATACTTCTTTTCTTTTCTCTTATTTCTTCAGCCATTGTATTCATAGTATCTTGATTTCCTCCAACATCAAGTTGATATGCTTTCTGGATCTTGACGCCTCTATTTGTCATAAAGTCTATCATTCCTCTATGAAAAGCAGTTCCACCAAATTGACTCATTAAATCATCTCCTAAAATCATCAATCCCTTTGTTTCAAATGCTTTTTTTGTCTTGTCGGTTACAGTCTTGGATGACGTAGCATTAAAAAAAGAGCAGCCAGCATCTAATGCCGCCTCTGAGTATTTTTCTGATGTCTTCTCAAGTCCAGAAGAAATCACGTTAACGAGAAAATCTGGTTTGACAGCCTTGAGGGATTTAACAAATTCCTCGTAACTTACAGATTTTATCTGACCGCTCTGGTTAATGTTGGAAGGTATTGGATCTGACATTATTCCAGGCTGAATTACAATGTCTGGAAAACCTGTTTTATAATCTTTGATTAATTGACTCACTTTTTTTCCTACTTTGGAAGGATCTATGTCAAAAACTGCCGAGATCGTTATATCACTCAGACTCAATCCTGAAATCTTTGGGTGCCAAAGTCCTTCGATTGAGTTCTTGTAAAATTCTAAGCCTTTTACAAGAGTTAATGTTACACTGCCGCTTCCAGCAACTGCAATCTTGATTTTATCTGACACGCAATTTTTCGCCGTCGATCTTCATTTAACTCTTTTCTGATATTGTTGTTCGAAAAGGGCGGTCTTTTCTTAATGGATTCGTATTTTTGACGTGTAATGATGAATGGAAAATCTTGCCACTATATCCTTGGCTAGTGCATATCTGGCGTCTAGTTTAAAATTTATATGCACTTTACAAAGTAGCTACAATAATTGAGTAAAACAAGCCTTTCTCAGTCTAGGCCTGATAACCTTCCAAAACCCAAGATACAATGGGGCCGTCTAGAGGAAGCTGAAAAATTTGCAGAAATGGTAAAACTCTTCAGGCAAGGCAAGATTAGCCGAGATGATCTGAGAAGATTTAGGCTTCAACATGGAGCGTATGGCAGCAGAATGACTGATGAGTACAGTATGATTCGTGTCAAAATTCCGGCTGGTGAAGTTTATCCAGAGCAAATTGAAAAAATGGCAGAACTGAGCGAATCGTTTTCAATTGGAAGCGCGCATGTTTCTACAAGGCAAAACTTCCAGCTTCATTGGGTTGCACTGGAAGATGTTTCTGAAGTTATGCGAGGACTAGCAGAAATCGGACTGACGTCAAGAGAAGCATGTGGTAATTCCGTAAGAAACGTAATGTGCAGCCCTCTTGCAGGTGTATGTCCTAACGAAATATTTGATCCGACACCATATGCATTGTCAACAGCAAAGTTTCTACTACGAAATTCGATGAATCAATCACTACCAAGAAAATTCAAGATCAATTATACCTGTTGCGAGAAACATGGAATGGCAAGGATAGTGGATATTGGTCTTATTCCGCAAAGAACAGAAATTAACGGAAAACTACAGAATGGGTTCAAGGTTTTCTTAGGTGGTGGACTTGGAGCCCAATCATTTGTAGGATATCAACTTGAAGAATTTACCGTGGAAGAAGATTTACTTTATACAATAATTGCAGTCATTAGAGTCTATGATAGAATGGGCAATCGTGAAAATATGGCAAGAAATAGAATGAGATATCTTGTTAATGAACTTGGATGGGAAAAATTCCAAAATATTGTACTAAAAGAAAGAACCATGGTGAGACTGACACAATCTGTTGTGATAAAACTTGATCTTGACAAGACTCCTGAAGTGCTGCGTAAAGTCTCAATTAGTTCAGAAAACCCATCGTCTCCACCGGGCTTATCTAGATGGCTCAAAACTAATACCCTGAAGCAAAAGCAACAAGGTTACAGTGTGGCATTCATTACGCTAGAGTCAGGTGATATTACGGCAAGTCAACTGCGTGCTGTTGCTGATATGACTCGAGAATTTTCTGCAGAGGGACGAGTTAGAACTGGATTTGCTCAAGATATAGTGTTTAGATGGGTAAGGGATGAAGATCTTTCGAAACTTTATGCCAGATTGTTAGAGGTCGGGCTTGCAAATCCTGGTGCATTGACCATGGCCTCAGTTGTGGGGTGCTCTGGTACCACCTCCTGTAATCTTGCATTAACTAATTCTCATAGGCTTGCAAAAGAAGTTCAAAGAAAATTTCTCGAGCTAAAACTTGATGAAGATGATGACTTGAGAGATTCTACAATTAAGATAAGCGGTTGCCCAAATTCATGTGGCCAACACGAAATAGCGACAATTGGATTTTATGGTGGAGGGGGAAGACTAGGAAAGGACATGTATCCACTGTATACAATGTCGTTGGGTGGAAGAGCAGATGGAAACTCAATGTTAGGACTGATAACCACCAAGGTTCCTACGAAAAGAGTCATTCCAACAATTTTGAAAATAATTGAGATCTTCAAATCGGAAAAAAGATCTGGTGAAGTCTTGGATTCTTGGATTCATAGAATTATTGAAGGTAACGGTGGGCCTAAGATTAAATCAATTAACGATATCAAGGAATTGTTAAAGCCTGTTGTAGCACCCCCTACAATTGAGCAAGATCCTGACTTTTACGTCGATTATGGAAATGATGGAAATTATCACGCAAAAACTGGAAGGGGCGAATGTGCCGCTTGAGCAAAGAAAAGATTGCCAGAATAACAGTTGATTCTGATACCTTACGATCAGAGATTAGGGACAAGAGTGTCAAGGTACTTGACATAAGAAAAGAAGAAGATTACAAACAAGGGCATGTACCTGGCGCAATTAATTTTCCATTATCCAGTCTTCTCTCTAATGATAGTCCAGAAATGACTCTTCAACATACCCAATCTTTTGGTATTGATGATGAAACCCATGTTGTTGTATATGATGACACATTTGGCGCCTTGGCGTCACGTGTGGCATGGGCACTTCAGTATATTGGCCATGAAGAGGTTTCCTTATTAGACATTACATACGGATCGTGGAAAAAGATTGGTCTTGAAACAAGCCTTGAACCTCCATCTCTTGTAAAGAAAACCCATTCTCTAAAGTTACAACCACAAATTCTTGCAACTGCAGATTATCTCATGCCTGCAAAAGAGCAGGGTGCCATATTGATGGACAATAGGGAAAGGCTAAACTTTCTTGAGCATCATATTCCTGGCGCCATTAACGTTCCATATAGAATGCTTGCCTCTCCTCAAAATATATTAAGATCAAAAGATGAATTGAGAAGACTTCTACAAAATAGAAACATATCTTCTAACTCTGAGGTGGTTACGTATTGTGGTAGTGTGGGAACTCTTTCAGGATTAGGATACTATGCATTAAAGTCGATAGGAATTCAAAATGTAAAACTTTACGTTCGTTCTTTTAAGGAGTGGGAGTCGTTAGAAAAACCAATTGAAAAACAAAAAGATGCAAACTATTGGGATCTCTCAGCGGAATGATATTTTAGGTATTTTGTGTAGTTTCGCTTCTTAGCTTCTTTGTAGTTTGACTCTCAATGTGGTCAAAGAGATCTACCATCTTCTGTTTATTTGCTTGCAAGTATTCATAACCTTTGTCGGTCAGTCTAATCTTAAATAATCTGATATCACGATGTTCTTCAAAAAAGTGTTCTATCATCTGTGCGCCACTTTTGTTAGGATCTATGAATACATCCATCTTTGCAATGACTTCGTTAACATCTCCTTTCTCTATTGCAGATTTGACAGCTTGAGATGCCTCGCTAATTTCTTTTAGATGCTGAATCAATAATGGATTGCTCTTTTTTGTTGTGCCAAAGAGTCCTTTCTTTTCAACACCTACCTTGGCAGCCAATTCGGGGGCAATCTCAAATTCTTCTATCTTGGACAGACCTGCATTTCTTTCCTCTCTTATTAGTAGGCCTTTTTCCATTAGTTTTCTTGCCGCGTCTTCTACCTCTGCTTTACCTAACATGGTTGTCCAAACTATCTGGCCAACCTTATGATATCCCTGTCTTACTGATTCTAATACTACTACCTCGACAATTCTTCTATACCCGTCATCTGCTTTGACATTCTCAAAGTCTTTGTCTCTAACTGCCTTCTTTGCATTTTTAACATCTATTTCAATTGAACGCTTCAAAGCCTCAATAGCCTCAGGAACGTGATTCAAAAGAGAATAATAGCATGCTTTGTTGTACCAAGACATACCGTCAGTGGGATTTGTCTCAATTGACTTTTCTACACATTCAAGAGCTTTTTCATAGTTTTTTTGTCTATAATAGATGAGACCCTTTAGGTTCCACGCATCTGAATCCGTAACATCAATCTCATGAACCTTGTTGTAATTTTCCATGGCTCCAGCCAAGTCGCCCATATGAAATCGTGTATAGCCTAATTTCAGAAGGGAGTCTACATGGCCTGGATCAACCTGCAATGCCCCTTCAAAGGCTTGCACTGCCTCTTCCATCTTTTCATCGGCCATAGAAGAGATTCCTTTCTTGTACAGTTTATTTCTAGTATAGTTAGGATCTGTTATCTTTGATTCCTTGGATATCTTCGCTGGCATCTCAGGATCCATTCTATTGCTCTCAGGTGGCTCTGAACTACCCTTGAATAATTTTTTCACGACTGGTCAAATATGGGTTTTCCGTAGATAAATACCATTCCGGACGTCTAAAAAGTAAATTTTATTGGTAAAACAGCTTTATAACTCCTGGATAAATACAAAAATACTCAGGTATTACACCTAGGATATGTCAGCCAGAGAAAGGATAATTGAAATAACTGGCGAATCGCCATTTAAGCTCTCGTCGGGCGTCTTTGAGGTGCAAATTTCTATTTGTGACTATCCGCCTTCTCAAGAGGATATAAAACGAAGGAATTTTTCGGTTATCTGGAAAGATAATTTTCACCTGAGAGTAAAAGATGCAAAGTTCACTCAGATTCTGGGTTCTCCAAAAAACCCAATTCCTGATTTTGTGTTTACAAAAGATTCGGTTTGGGTCGTAATTCTTGATCAATTTTCCTCAATTTATTCTGCTTTTCAAGTTGTTGTGCCAAAGATTCCAGGTGAAGTTACTTCAAGTCCTGTTGGGGAGCAACCACTGCCAAAGGACCATAAACTGTCTCCTGAATATTATCCTGCGCCAGGTACTCCTGGTCCGCGTGGTCCTGCTGGCCAGCAAGGTACACAAGGTCCACCGGGACAGTCAGGCCCACAAGGTCCACCAGGGCAGCAGGGCTCTCCAGGCCCTCAAGGCGATAAGGGCTCTCCAGGCCCACAAGGTCCTTCCGGAGATAAAGGCCCTACTGGTCCTCCCGGAGATAAAGGTGATAAGGGAGACAAAGGTCCCACCGGAGATAAAGGTATAACGGGCGATAAAGGTCCATCCGGCGATAAGGGTTCACGAGGGGACGAGGGAGAAATTGGTGATAAAGGCGATAAAGGCGATAAGGGCGATAAGGGAGAAAAAGGACTTACAGGGGAATCAGGCCATATTGGCGATAAGGGTGCAACAGGTCCTCCAGGCCAGTCTGGGGATAAAGGTATTCTCGGTCCACCTGGAGATAAAGGACCAAAAGGTCCCTCTGGCCCTCTTGGCGATAAGGGACCGTTAGGCCCACAAGGTCCGCTTGGAGATAAGGGCCTTACAGGCCCACAAGGTCCGCTTGGAGATAAAGGCCCACAAGGTCCTCAAGGTCCTCCTGGAGAAAAAGGCCTAACAGGCATTCCAGGTCCTCAAGGTGAGAAAGGACCTAGAGGTTTACCAGGTTCACCTGGTGAACAAGGTCCAAGGGGACCGCCAGGCCCACAAGGTCCACCAGGTCCTCAAGGAGTTCAAGGTCCTCAAGGCGATAAGGGACTACTGGGTCCACAAGGTCAATCTGGTGAAAAAGGTCCTCAAGGAATTCAAGGTCCTCAAGGTGATAAAGGCCTTACAGGCCCGCAAGGTCCGCTTGGAGATAAAGGCCCACAAGGTCCGCAAGGTACACTGGGGGATGTGGGTCCACGTGGTCCGCCAGGTCCGCCAGGTCCACCAGGCCAGCCGGGATTTTCAGATCAACAAAAGCAAATGATCACTCAACTTCTTGAAATGCTATCTTCCAAGAATCTGATCACAACCGAGCAACAGATCAAATTACTGAGCTTTCTCTACTGATATTCTAATGCTGTTTGTATAGGCATGTACGTGAAATGTTCTAAAAGACAAAGTTAAACTTGAAATGTTAATGTGTGAAAAATTATGTGTGTTCTACTTTCTACGTGTGATGATGCCATGAATCTGAATTTGGTCTATATTGTATTGGTATGTTTGGGAAAATCATGCTGATATTCACCTTATACTGTGGATGGTTGAAACTCTTAACACTTCAAAATAAAAGGATCCTTTAGCCAGAATATCTTTTCATCATTTGCCGTATCGTCTAAAAAAGATGTTCAGCTAAAATATTAAAATTATCGCCTGATGTCAAGCGATAATTTTTTTGATTTTATCTTCTGCTTTTCTTTGCAGATTTTCTTTTAGCTGGTCTTTTAGCTTTTTTGCCCGCTGTTCTTTTAGCTGCTGGTCTCCTCTTGGGAGCTGATCTTTTTTTGGCAGCTTTTTTAACGCGTCTTTTCATTACCATTGATAAGTTTTACATTTCACTTGTTTTTCTATCGTTACGCTTAAGAAAATTACACTAAATGATGATATTGTATCAACAAATTTTTCATAAAAATCTAAAATTTTGATCGCATTTTAATAAACAGACTCGGCTGATGGTCGTCTTCCTTGTAACCATGAGATCTGCCCGCATTGTACACATTTGTATTGCCGCCGCCTTTTGTAAGTTGGAATCTCTGGCATGAAAACTATCTCTTGTTTCGTTTTTGAAATACATTTCTTACACCATCTGTGTTCTACTTCTTTTTCCATGAATCATGAGACTTGCCTGTTAAATTAGTTGTTGCTATTTGCTTTTTACTATAGTAAGCACATCTTCATCTTCTAATATGTGGCTCAAACCGGTTCTCTGTCCACCAAACTTGACGCTCTTACCCCATATCAGTGCATATCTAAAGTCTTTTTTCAAATCTCTGTGTAATTTGTTACAAACATCTAAAACAGTTGAATTGCGTCTAACAATAAGCGGTTCTTTGTAATCCGTCTCGCCGCCTTTTGGCCTCATGTAAATTCTGATAAAATCAAGATATTCATAAATTGCGTCTCTGAGAGCTACTATGTTAATGTCTGCATCAGCTGATATGGGAATGATTTTTGATTTTACTTTTTCTTGTAATTCATTTAGGAACCCCTGGTTTACAAGGTCTATTTTGTTCATCACGGTCAGAGATTCGACATAAAACTTGTTACCTGATACGTAATCAATTAATTGTTCAGAATCAATGTCTTCTCTTATCAAAACACGCCCATTATTTATCCCATAGACTCGCAAAATATCTTTGAGTAGGTTTACAGGCATCCTTGTCATTGGAACCTGTTGGCTTACTGCTATTCCTCCATCGCCAGTTTTTTCTATGACTATGTTGGGGGGTTTCTGATCCAGTCTAATTCCTATGTTGCCAAGCTCGGTCCTAATCACATCTTCATGATATGGCTGGAATACATCCAATATGATTAACACCAAGTCTGCACTTTTTGCCACTGAAAGAACTCTTTTGCCAAGTCCTTTTCCTGTGGAAGCTCCTTTGATTATTCCTGGCAAGTCAAGAACTTGAATCTTAGCACCGCGGTATTCCATCATTCCTGGAACTACTGTTGTAGTTGTAAATTGAAATGCACCAACAGCTGATTTTGCACCAGTAAGCCTGTTAAGTAAAGTAGATTTTCCAACGCTTGGCAGCCCAATGAATACGACAGTAGCATCTCCTGTTCTTTTTACATCAAAACCGATTGAACTGCCTGAGCCTCTTGATTTTACTTCTTCTTGCTCTCGTTTTAATTTGGCAAGTTTTGCCTTTAGCAGACCTATGTGATGCTCAGTGGCCTTGTTGATCTGAGTTTTGGCCATCTCATCTTTAATGGCCTGAATCTTCTCTGGTATTCCCATCTGTCTTACTTGAATTTCATACTGAATAAAATCTTACTAATTCTATTTGTTTTGTTGTTTTCTGGTTAAAGCTTGAACGAATTAAAATAATGAACAAACATGTTGCCAAAATAAACTGAAGCAAACGCGCTAGTTGTCCTTGCTATGCTCATAGATATGAGGAATTTCTTGAAATTGTATCTTTTTACTCCAGCTATTATTGTGACAATCTCTGTCAATATGGGCACTAGACTCAAAGCAAAGATTATACTCCAACCATGTTTGTTTAACCGTTCAAAACTTTTCTTATAATCCTCTTCACTATGGGTTTTTCTCAGTAATTTGTACATCTTTTTCCCATCGTATCCTATAAAATATGTTATAATTCCTCCACCCACAGATCCAATAGCCATTGTGACGAACACGGTTGCTGCATTTTGACCGTCAAGAAGTAATGCTGTCGATGTTATTACTATTGGGAATGGAATGATTGAAGCAAAAATGCAGTTTAGAAAAAGACCAACTAATCCATACTTTACAAAAAACGGATTCTCAAGTATGGGTTTTAAAAAATCAATTAGCACAATCCTAATGGTTTTCACACATATTATAACTGAATGCTCAAAAACATTCAGAGGACTTGAGATCTTTTTTATCATTTAATTTATAGTATAACGTCTTGTCTTCTTTCTTTATGTAGAAGATCCTTGTAGCCGGGATTGTCTCAAAGTTCTCAGAAATCTTGAGAAATTCTGTTAACGTAACTTCCTTAATTGTATTAAAGTCAAGATAACCGACAAAATAGAGGCTTGGATTGTCATAATGAAGTGCTTTGCTGAAAATTTCAGCCACTGATCCTTTTCTGGCCATAAACTAGTACCCAGATGCAAATATTTTAGCCAATTCATTCAAAATCTGTCTTTATGCAGAAGTGCATAATTTTAAATTCTAACAATCAATGATTCAAATCGTGACTAATAAAATTACGCTAAATATAGACAGGCCGATCTATAATGAAGGTGAATATATGAAATTAAAAGTAGATTATGAGACACTTAATCCTAAACAGACAATTCATGTGACCGTTTTAGATCCGTCCGAGAAGGAAGTTTTTAGTGCCGATCAGTACATTAATTCTCAAAAGGGAACTTACTCTACTGTATTAAAGTTTGACACAAAACAATGGAGAATTTCTGGCAGATACAAAGTTGCTGCATGGGATCAGGAAGGAGCAAGAAGGGAATTATTTTTCCAATTCAAGGGAAACACTTCATGATATTTTGTAGATAACACAACAGGATGTAACTGCCTATTACAGTTATTATGTCGGGTATCATTACGGGATTTGATTGAGACCGAAGATATATGCAGTGGACATTGATGGTACCATTACCGATAACAAAGGGGGGAGAGTTGACCTTGACGCACTTGCAGCTCTACGTTATTTAGTAAAACTCGGGCACAAAGTAATTTACGTGACAGGAAGATCATCAATTGAGGCCTATGTCCTCTCAGTATTTGGTGGTACAACAAGGATCGCAGTAGGGGAGAACGGCGGAATTATCACATCTGGACCAGACGAACATCGGTTAATTGGAAACAAGCAGGAATGTTTGAAGGCACTTCAATTCATTAAAACCAAGATTCCTGAAGTAGCTGAAAAACCTGTTTTTCCACGTATCACTGAAGTAGTCCTTGAAAGAAATTTTGATGTCAACCTAGGAAAAAAGATTCTAGCTGAAAATAATTTTAATGTGCAATTATCTGATAGTATGTATGCCTATCATATCAATTCAAAAGGAGTTAACAAAGCAAATGGGTTCATTGAGGTTATGAAGATGTTTTCAGCTACAAAACAAGATGTCATTGCAATAGGTGATAGTGAAACAGATGTGCCTCTTTTTGGATTAGCTGAGGTAAGTGTAGCATTAGGAAATGCCACGGATGATGTAAAATCTCATGCCACAATTACAGTACCAGGTCATGCAGGAGATGGAATAATCGAAGCGCTTGAAAAGATTGAACTAAAACTTTTAGTGAAATAATACCATGACACTAAGACTTCTTTTCGACGAAATTCGATCTAACATACAAAAAATCTCAAATGACCTAGGTTATCCGAAGGTAGGATTTGATGTCTCAGAAGCATCCAAACCTGAATTTGGGGATGTAAGCTGTAATATCGGATTTTTACTGGCAAAACCACTCAAAAAAAGACCATCAGAAATAGCAGAGTCTATTGCAAATGAATATCAAAAGTATCAGGGTGTATTCGTACGGGAAGTAAATGTTCATTCATCAGGATATCTTAACTTTGTAGCAAATTATCCGGCTTTCATTAAATCTGTTATATGTTCATCCGTAAGGCAAGACTATGGAAAATTTGATCTTGGAAAGAATTCAAAGATTGTAGTAGAGCACACAAGCGTTAATCCAAACAAGGCATTGCACATAGGGCATGTGCGAAACATCGTAATTGGAGATACAATGGCAAGAATTCTACACAAAGCCTGCTACGATGTCAGGATTTTAAATTATGTAGACGATTCTGGGCTTCAGGTGGCAGATATCGTCGTTGGCTTCAAGTATGGTGGTTTTGATGGTGAGCCTCCACAGAATCAGAAATTCGATCATTATTGTGGTGATGTTGTATATGTGAGAACAACTGAAAGATATGGGAAAGAACCACTTCTTGAAGAAAGAAGGACAATGGTCCTCAAAGAACTTGAAGAAGGAAAATCTGAGATTGCAACATTTGCTGATGTGATAACTCGAAGAGTTCTAGATGAACAACTCAAGACTTGTTGGAGGCTAGGAGTAACTTATGACTGCATAAATTTTGAATCGCAAATAGTTCGCTCTAGGCTCTGGAATGTAGTTCTTGAAAAAATGAAATCCATGGGGCTGATATATCTTGAAAACGAAGGAAAAAATGCCGGTTGTTGGGTAATAAAATCTGATTCAGAAACAGAAGAAGATAAGATCTTGATTAGAAGTAACGGCATTGCTACCTATATTGCAAAAGACATTCCATATGCTACGTGGAAGCTAGGGATCTTGGAAGATCCATTTTACTATAAGCAATACACTGTGCAAAAAAATGGTAGAATACTTTGGGAGACCACTCTTGAAAATACTGGAATAAAACTGAATTTCACCGGTGATACAGTAATCACAGTAATTGATTCAAGACAATCAAGGTTGCAAAAAATTATTACAAAAATAATATGCGATTTCAAATCTGAGGGAAAATCATATATGCATCTTGGCTATGAGTCGGTTACTCTGAGCCCAGACACTGCAAAAACTCTTAATCTTGAAACCGAAGGCAGGTCTGTCCAGATGTCGGGCAGAAAGGGAATCTATGTCAACGCTGATAATGTTTTGGATATACTTGGTGTAAGAACATATGAGGAAGTAAAGAAAAGAAATCCTGAACTTGATGAAACACTTCTTGTAAAAATTGCAGAACAGGTTGCAGTTGGTGCTTTGCGATATGCCATGATAAAACAAGATCTTGATAAAATAATTACCTTTGACATGACAGAATCGCTGAGTCTAGAAGGTGATACGGGGTCCTACATACAGTATGCGTACGCAAGATCTATGAGAATCCTTGAAAAATCTAACAAAATGCCTGCATTTGATGTCTCTTTTGATGATTTGAATACGTACCATGAGGGAAACCTAGTAAAAATAATTGGTAAATTTGACATACAGGTAGAAGATTCGGCAAAGAACTTGTCTCCTAAGATAATTGCCAGATATTGTTATGAACTTGCGGTGTCTTTCAATTCGTTCTATGAACACATCAAAGTATTGACAGCAGAATCTCCTGAAATTATAAACGCGAGGCTCTGTCTTGTATGGTCATTCAAAGAAACTCTACTCAAGGCGCTTTCTTTGTTAGGTATTGATGCCCCACATAGAATGTAACTCTGACCATGAAATTTGGAAATGCTATTATCTGTATGGAATAAGGTCTAGTTGTGAAGAAAATAAAACAAAACAATAACGTGTTATTCTTCTTTGATGATTCAAAGAAGTGGCTGATGAAAGTATCGCGGAAACAACAATTCCATACTCATGTTGGAATCATTGATCATAAAAAAGTAATAGGAAAAGAATATGGAAGCGCAATCAAGACCAATAAAGGTAAGACGATCTATCTTTTAGAACCAACAGTGTATGACTATGTCATGAAAAGTCAGCGTAGTACTCAGATAGTTTATCCGAAAGATCTGGGTTACATAGCTGCAAGAACAGGGTTGCAAAGTGGACAAACAATTGTTGAAATTGGAACTGGCAGCGGCTCCCTTACCACTTTTCTTGCCAGTATAGTAAAACCCCGCGGTCATGTATACACATATGATGTAGATGAAAACTTTATGGCAATCGCAAATAAAAACATCGAAAAAGCTGGAATCGCAAAACACGTCACAATGGAAAAATTAGATATCAAAAACATCAAAAAAGTACCACAAACCGATGTAGATATGGTTGTAGTGGACTTGGGGGATCCGTGGACTGTAGTTCCACAAGCAAGAAAGATGCTCAAAGGGAGTGGATATTTTGTAGCAATATGTCCAACAATGAATCAACTTGAAAAACTCGCATCAGCATTACGGGAAAATGACTTTTTTGATATGGAGTTTACTGAACAAATTGTGAGAACAATAGAAGCTAGAGAGGGTAAAACACGCCATTCTTTTCGAGGCATTGGGCACACTACATATGTCGCATTTGCTAGAAAAGTTACTACCCCAAAAGATCTCAGAAAAGTAATGCCAAGTATTGAAACCGAAAATACATCTGATGAAGAATCTGTAGAAGACGAAGGTTTATCCGGCGTGAAAAAATAGGACATTTGTTGGCCAAAATTCTGCAGGCTACGGTTGTCAAAAATTTTATTCCTCCAAGAAAATCGTTGTCAAGAAAGGGAGAAAACGGAAAAGTGTTAGTTGTTGGAGGAAGTTATCTATATCACGGTGCTCCGATTCTTTCATCACTGGCCGCACTCAGAACAGGTGCTGATCTAGTTTACACATGTGTGCCCAAAACCCACGTAACATCCACAAGAGCATATTCCCCAAATCTTATTGTAATTCCATTAGTTGATGTCAAACTTACAAGAGGTGCAGTTAGAAAGTTGGTTGGAATAATTCCAAAAGAACTTGATTCTGCAACTATTGGTATGGGGCTTGGAATTCAAGATAGAGAGGCACTAAAGATACTGGTAAAAGATCTACTTGACAGAGCGGTCATGCTATCTCTTGATGCAAGTGCCCTTGTACCTGAAATCCTTCCTGAAATTCAAGACAAGAAAGTTGTAGTCACTCCTCATGCCGGCGAATTCAAAAGATTGTTCGGGGAACTTCCTCCAGATAATGTAAAACAAAGGATTACAATCGTGCAAAAACATGCAAAAGATAATGGCGTAATTGTACTGCTCAAGGGTCCGACAGACATTGTTTCAGATGGAACCGAGACGTTTCTAAATCCCAAGAACTTGGCATCAATGACTGTGGGCGGTACCGGGGATGTTCTCTCTGGTGTAGTAGCTGCAATGCTATCAAAGAATAGAAAACCTGTAGAGGCGGCATCTAGTGCCGTGTTCATAAATGGGAAAGCAGGTGTACTGGCACAAAAGAAAAATGGTTTGCATATTGTGGCAACAGACCTCTTGGATTTTATTCCAGTAGCTATGAAATCATTTGATAGAGTAAAGTGATTTTGTATGCAAGAACAATATGTAGACAAAAACATGCCAGCATTAATTTCTGACTTGCAGAAATTAATTCAACAACCAAGTATTTCTGCAAAAAATCTTGGATTGGAAGAATGTGCAAGATTAGTGGTTAGAATAATGGGTCGCTCTGGAATCAAAGCAGAAATAATAAGGTTAGGCAGAAAAATCCCGCCTGTAGTTTATGGAGAAATTAGGTCAAAGAAAAATCCACATAAAACAATTCTATTTTACAATCATTATGACGTTCAACCAGAAGAGCCTCTTGAGTTGTGGACAGATAAACCATTTAGCGGCAAGATAAGAGGGAACAAAATCTATGGTCGTGGTTCTGCTGATGATAAAGGAGAACTAATCACTAGAATCAAAGCAGTTGAAGCCTTTATCAAAACAACAGGTGACGTACCATGCAACATAAAATTCCTAGTTGAAGGCGAAGAAGAAATTGGAAGTATGCATGTTGAAGAATATCTGAAAAGGTACAAAAAGAAGATGTCATGCGATGGCATAATCTGGGAATTTGGATATGTTGATGAAAAAGATCGGCCTATAATCAGCCTTGGTATGAAAGGTTTATTGTATGTTGAGCTCTCGATACAAGAATCTATTCGTGATGCTCATTCCAGTCTAGCTGTTCTGATTGAAAATCCTGCTTGGCGATTGATTGGAGCACTGAAAACACTACGTGACAAAAATGGACTAATTCTTATCAAAGATTGGTATCGAGAAGTTGATAGTTTTACAAAAGATGAACTTGGCGTGATTGCCATGGAACCGTTTGATGAAAAGTCGTTCAAAAGAGAATATGGTATAAAGAGATTTGTGGGAAATAAAAAAGGAATAGGCATACGAAAGGCAGTGGTAGGTGATCCTACCTGCAACATAGCGGGATTTTCATCTGGATGGGAAGGACCTGGGGCAAAAACAGTTTTACCGTCAAGGGCATTAGTAAAAATTGACTTTAGACTTGTTCCAAAAATGGATCCACTGAGACAACTATCTAGGCTAAAGCGACATCTCAAAGACAAGGGCTTCGGGGATGTCCAAGTGCAAATGATTCATGGGGAGGCAGCTTCTAGAACTAAAATATCTGATCCATTTGTAAAGATAGTAAAGAAGGCGGCAGACGAATCTTTTGGAACATCAATAATGAGCGTCTCATCTGCTGGGACAGGACCAATGCATTCGTTTTCCAAAGTGCTCAAGGCTCCATGCATTTCAATTGGGAGTACATATGTCTATGCAAGGATCCACTCACCCAATGAATTTGCAAGAATTGATCTGCTAAAAAAGACGACAAAATGTATGTGCAAAATAATAACAAAATTCAGTGCCTAGCAGGGGTAACTGTTGATAGATGATTCTTTTTTGCATGTTGATTGAAGATTAGGATCACAAGTGATTTAGAGAAAGGCCTTTATTGTGCTCATTTAGCAGTTCAATTATGGCCTATATGTACATGCCAGGTGCCACGGCAGTCGGAATAACATATGACGAAGGCATAGTGCTAGCAAGCGAACGTAGGATTTCTTATGGGAATTTTGTTGTAAGCAAGACTACCAAGAAAACCTTCAAGATAACAGACTATGTAGGCGCATGCTGTGCAGGAATGGTGGCAGACATGCAGGTTTTGGCAATGCAGATGCGTGCACTGACAAAGATTCGAAAATTGGAACTTAAAAGGGAGATTTCGCCAAACTCTGTAGCTAAAATGATGTCATCTCTTATGTATGAAAGGCGATTTTATCCATTACTTACTCAGGTAATTGTTGGAGGCGTTAATGGTGACGCTACGATTTATACGCTTGATCCATTAGGTTCTGTTCTTCCAGATGATTATGCAGCTGTAGGTACGGGTGCAGAGATGGCACTGGGTGTGTTGGATCAGGAGTTTAAAAAAGGAATGAAGGAAAAGGATGCAGTGGCACTTGCAGTAAAATCAATCAAGTCTGCCATAATGCGAGATGCGGCAAGTGGCGATGGCATTGATGTGCTAGTTATTGACAAGAACGGTGCAAGAGAGTCAACAGAAAACTAATTACTTTTTTATCATTTTTGCAGATTCCCAATATTTGTCTGAGATATAATGTAAGTTCTTTACTACCTCTCCTTTTGTGATGTTGGGCATCTCATCGCTGGATATGAGGGATTTTCCTATTGCGAGAAATTTATTGTGTGTTTCCTCTGCAATGCATACGATTTGATCCTTTTGAAAGTCAGTATATTTTTTGATTCCGGGGCGCATGATGTTTGCTCCATTGCATACAAACTTTATTGCTCCTGCATCTACTAGAATTTTTGGAAATTTTTCAAGGAGGGCAGTTTCAGAAAGAAATGGAATATATGTTTCACCGATTTTAACTGCCATAACACCATCCCCTGTGATTATGGACGTTTCGTCATCAATCTCATATTTCACTAATGTCCTTAGTTTTGGCAACTCTATCTTCCACTGGGCTGTAATCGCTTCTAGGATGTCGCTGCTGTCACTTTTAGATAATGGGTGTGATTTCAAACTCTAGACATTTCCTGTTTTATGTCCAACAAATCACGCAATATGGAACTTGCAGTCTCCATGCCGCCAGCGCCACGCCCAATTATGGTCTGCTGACCGGAATGTTCTGAATTAAAGGTAATTGCATTTAATGTTCCGTTGACACAAAGCGGATCCTCTGTCTGTATTTCTCTTGGAGCTACCTCTAGGTCTCTATTACACGATGCGATTAATTTGACTGCGGCGTGATTAGTCGATGCTTTCTTAATATCTAAAGTCGATACATTTCTAATCCCTATTCTCTTGATATCTTTGATGGTCACCTTCATGTCCATTATCCAGTTTGCAAGTATTACAAGCTTGGCAGCTGCATCAAAACCATCTATATCCAATGACTCGTCAGCCTCGACATATCCTTTTTTCTTTGCATCAGCAAGTGCTGTCTTAAATGTCATACCGCCAGCCATGTTTGTAAGGATGTAATTTGTTGTACCGTTTAGAATGCCTTGAAAAGAAACTATTCTTTCTCCTCTGAGACTATTTTTTGCATAATCTAGTATTGGAGTGCCACCGCCAACAGTCCCACTGAATCTTAATTGTACGTGATTATATGTGGATAATTCTATCAATGATGGAAACGCAAGCGCCAACGGACCCTTATTCACTGTTATGACGTGAAGACCTTTTTTCATTGCAGTCACTATGTGTGACATGCCAGGCTCTGCATCCTTGTAGTTACTTGGTGTGGTTTCAATTAAAACCTCGGCCTCCATGCCATTTATCATGTCTAGTCCATTTGTGTCCTTTTCCTTGTTGTGATACTTTCGTATGTTTCCGTATTTTTTCTTGATTTCTAGCAATCTGTTTAGATCAATACCTGCAGAAGAAGCAGCAGAACCTTTACTATCGAACACGCCAACAATTCTGGGCTTGAGTCCATGTTTTGCGTAAAGATCCTCCGATCTTGAAAGAAGAAGCTTTGCAAAACTTTGTCCTACCACACCAAAGCCACACAATATTATACGCAACATCCACAAGACACATGTTGGGATTAATTAAGATTCATGAATTCTGAGATTCCTTTATTAAAGCTTAAAAAACTTCGTATATGGTGAAATCTAAAAAATATGCTTACATTGGAGTTGCAGCTGCAGTCAGTGTTGCAGCTATAGTTGTGTTTCTCACTCAATTCAACGCGGTACCATCAGGACCAAACGAACCTCTTGGTATCTCTGCATACACTTTGGATTTTACTTATGCAGAAGTAAATTCAGACTTGAAAAGTACTCTAATGGCTCAAAAAATAAACATGTCAGCACCTTTGAAGTTTGGCACCCAATCTGACATTAATCATTACTGCGATTTTCTTTCTAACCAGACAAAACAATCTATGATTGAATATTGTACTTCAACAGAAATAAAGGACGAGCGTGGTAATTTTCTTGGGGATGTTAACATGATAGGATCTACATTAGCTCCTGTATTGGTGATTACAGCTGCACAGTCCGATCCGACGTTTAGTAACTACAACGATGTAAAGACTCTATTTGGGGTTGTTGTTAATGAAACAATATGTAAATGCTGGGAGACG
>JBOGRA010000021.1:0-19735 GCA_050749325.1 Nitrosotalea sp.
TCGGGGTAGGTCACTGTCAAAGAGTCAATATCTGGAACACTTCCATTAATGATTCCAGCCGTAATCTTTGCATCAAGAACTATAAAGTTGTAAATTACTTCGTATAGGGATATAGCTGCTAGCCCTACCAACATTAGCTGCACCAATGTGAGTTGCCAAGAAGGAACTCCCGTTGTTCTCTTCCAGCCAATTCTTGTCACACAATACCATCCAATTATTGAAGAAAAGAACAGCCACGAGGTTAGCTTGGAAAAATGAGCTGTTGGAAATTCGGTCTTTTCTAGTATCTCGCCCATCACATATGTTCCATTTTTTTCCCACTCTCCGATCATCTCATAAATTCCATAGAAAGTTATGGCTAACATTATGAATCCGCACAAGTAGAAGATGTAAAGAAATACTTTGTATCCTGACTGATCCTTTTCCAAACCAACCTTCATTTAACTACAATTGATTTTACCTGAAATATAAGAATTGGTTTTAATCTCATTCGGAAGTTTAATTATAGTATAAAGTTTGATGATACATAATTGAGAATTCCTGTAAATGTTCCAATAATAGGAAAGGAAGAAATCAATGAAGTGCGAGATGTCTTACTAGAAAAATCATTAACAACTGCTGCAAATTCTGGGGGTAGAAGAGTTCAAGAATTTGAAAAACTATTGTCATCATACACTGGATCAAGATATGCGGTGGCAGTAAATTCTGGAACTGCGGCATTGCAGGCAGCCCTTTATTCCCTTGGCATAAAAAGTGGCGACGAAGTCCTCATTCCATCATTTACTTTTGTGGCCACTGCAAACTCTGTCATGTCAGTTGGGGCAAAGCCGGTGTTTGTTGACGTGACCCGAGATAATTATACAATGGACCCTGATGACCTGAAGAAAAAAATTACAAAAAAATCAAAGGCAATAATACCTGTCCACCTGTACGGAAATTTTTCATACATGGATGAAATCTCTCAGATAGCAAACAGGCATAATATCGATGTAATTGAGGACGCTGCACAGTCACTGGGGACTACATACAAGAAGAAACAGTCTGGAACATTTTCGCGACTTGGGTGCTTTAGCATGTATGCCGCAAAGGTAATGACATCGGGGGAAGGCGGTGCAATTGTTACAAACGACAAGGAGACCTTTGAAAAACTACGTAAAATAAGAAATCATGGAATGCTACACGGATACGATACTAGAATTTTAGGGCTAAATCTGAGGCTTCCGGAAATATCTGCTGCCATAGCAAAGATACAAATGAAAAAGCTGCCAAAGTTTCTCAAAAAAAGAGAGAAGAATGCCAAAATTCTGACAGAACTTTTAGATGACCTGGATTTCATCTTGCCCGCAGAAAGGGCAGGGGTCAGAGTAAATTGGTACCTTTACACCATTTCTACAAAGAACCGCGACAAGTTGTCAAAACAACTAAACAAAAAAGGGATTGGTGCAACTGCTTACTATTCTATCCCTGCACACAAAACTCCATTTTACAAAAGCAAAACAAAACTACCAGCAACTGACTGGGCAGCATCAACCGTTCTGAGCTTGCCGGTGCATCCTCTTGTTACAGAAGATGATCTTCATTACATCTCAAAAACCATTCATCAATTGATTGAAAAATGAATCCAATCGAAGAACTAGCGGGAGAACTGTGCAAGATACTGCTTCCAATAGAGGACAAGGTTTACTTTGGCAATTCTCAATCAAGTGTAGCAGTATGCACTTTATCTAGCATGAAGCTACTTGGTGAAATTGTAAGCTCTGCACTTATGGCCAAAGTTAACATCGCTGGAAGGCTTCTTTCAGAAAACAAGGGAATTGATTTACTTGTTAGGCATGTGATATCAGATAGAAAAATCTGCACCATATTGATATGTGGCAAAGATACAGCGGGACACAGGCCGGGGCACTCGTTACTTTGTTTGTATCAAAACGGAATAGATGAGGGCGGGAGAATAATTGGGTCGCAAAGCCCAGATCCTATGGTATCATTGACAAATGAGGAGGTACAAAGATTTCAAGACCAAGTAAGAATTATTGATAAGATGGGGGAGACTAGCATCTCAAACCTCATGCCGGAAATTAGCGGCGAAAATTGATTCAATAACCGTCAAGTTGTCTTTGTTTGTTGACTTGGTGTTTCTTTTGATATTCCTTTAGTATGTCCTCAGGAGTCATCTTCAGTTCCAGTGACGCCTGAACCACAAAGTGCCAGATGTCAATGAGCTCCTCTCTAGCTGCTGCTTCGTCAAACTCGGTTGGTTTTTTCCACCATTTCCAATTGGTTGTTCTCTGTAGCTCTACTGCCTCATGAATTATGGCAGTACACAGTGAAGAAATTTTTCCTTGTGTGTCTTTTGGGTAGCGCTCTAGATTCATCATGTTTTCTAAATTCTTTTGTAGCGCAAAAATTGTATCAAGCTTGTCTTCCATAGGTTCTTTTTTTATTTGATATCTATAACCTTTGTCAGAAATGACTTTCAGATTAAAGCCTAGAATGTATTTGAATTAAAAGAGATCTTCACTTTTATATGGAAAAAGTCTGTAAAACTGTTAGGTCGTGGCTCGTATAATGATTGCAGAGGATTCTGATGTGACACGCTAATTTACTAGTGGCTCAAAAATGAACCATTTTCCTATAGCGCTTGAATCTATTGTGGATGTGTGACTTTCTTAAATTGACCAAACCTGCGATTCCATATTTTTCAACTGCGAATGAACCCATCACGTTTCCATACGCTACAGCCTCTCTGATTGTCGACAACTTTGTACTATTTTTACTAGCCATATATCCAATCATGCCTCCGGCAAAAGAATCTCCTGTTCCTGTTGGGTCTACAATATTTTCAAGGGAAAAGGCAGGCGAGGGAAAGACAACATCGTCATAAAATAGCAGAGATCCGTGCTCCCCCTTCTTTATGATTACAAATCTTGTGCCCCACTCCATGATCTTTTTTGCCGCCTTGATTAGGTTGTGAGTCTTTGTAAGCAACTTGGCCTCTTCGTCATTTATGACAACAGAATCTACTGCACCCATCATCTTTATGACATCATTTCTTTTCGTTGAAATCCAGAAATCTATGGTATCACACATGGAAAACTTGATCCTGTCAAATTCCTTGATTATCTTTGTATTTTGGGCGGGATCGTTGTTTGCAAGGTAAACAAATTCTGATTTTCTGTATTCACCGGGAACTATCGGCCTGAAATCCTTCAGTACGTTGAGTTCAGTCTTATTGGTTGTCCTAGAACTCAATGTTTGGTCATAGCTTCCATCATATCGAAAAGTTCGCCCGCTTGCATGTACTATACCCTTGGTGTCTACAAATTTGTTCAAGACCGCTTGATAATTTTTTGGAAAATCATGACCCACTACTGCAATAAGGCCGGGTTTTTGAAAAAAACATGCAGATACTGCGGCATATGTGGCAGCACCACCCAATGCATTTTTAATTACTCTGGAAGGAGTCCTGATAGTATCTATAGCAACAGATCCAAAAACCGTCAGCATACTTTGCTAGTTTTATGTGCCGTCTATAAATGCTCTAGCTTCGTCCTGTGTTGGATAGTATGTGAATGGAATGCTGACAGTTGTAAAGAGTACGTCATACTGGCTTGTTCCTGTTAGCTTTAGGTTTGGAACATTTACGGTATTGTTATACTTGTCGAGCACTGTCGTGTCAGCAAGAAACGGAGCTTGGGCAACTGTTTTTCCCATCGCTGGAATCACTGCTGGCTGCAATACTCCACTACCAATATCCTCTCCGTTAGCAGACACTATGAAATTGGTCTTTCCAACATTTAGAAATAACAGTGAGGGGTTATTGAATTGAAGCTGAAGGTTATACAATGTACCCTGATCAGTTTTATCTACAATTTTACTTTGAATGATGGAAACATGAAGCTGAGACACTGATAGGTACTGGATAAAACCAAACACGCCTACAGCCGCAATAATGCTGCTTATGACTATGATTTTGGTTCTTCTTTCCATAGTGGTGAGTAATAAAATCCCTTTTTAGCACAAGTAGAAAAAAAATCCGAATAACTTGTGTAAACTTTTTGATCTGTTTTTGAAGCTACTTAGAGCTAGCAGAATAAATCAAAATAGAAGGACAATATTACAAAATGGCTAGAATACGAATCAGATATGGGCAAAATGAGATTGAGATCGAGTCCAAGGACTTCTATATAGACAATCAAAGTGTGGACGAGGTGGTAAACAACCTCTCAGCATACGTCAAAGATTACAGCCAAGGCACACTTCAGTATGACTATTCGTACGGCCAGCCGGCTAAAGGCTCCGAAGTCCTAAAGATGCTCGATGATGCTGAGATTCACGAGCCAGAATTTGTCAAGCCAACCTTCCTTGATAAGAAGCAGATAAAGAGCAAGATTCTAACACTTGCAGAAGATGCGTTCTTTGACCAACCAAGAACAACCTCGGAGGTTGTTGCTCAATTACACGAGTATGGATGGGCAGCCGTTCCACTTGATGTGTCAAAAGTGCTAACAGACATGTCCTTTGGCAATGAACTACAAAAAGACCTAAGAGAAAAGCGCAATTATTATTCCATTGCCAAGATGATAGAACTCAACTAGTTTTATAGCCACACTTGCTACAGGAATCAAACATATCTCCTTCCAAGTGGTCAAAATGGGCATTACACTTTAGGCATGTATGATGCATGTCAAAATAGCCGTCATTTTCAACTTTTCCAACGCGATTTGACTGTAACTCCATGCTTCCGCATTTTATACAATGGCATCCGCATTGCATGGAACCAAATGAATTTTTGCTATTAATAATCTAGTGGAAACTCAGTCTGTTTGAAAATCTCAGAGCGATGACTGCCGAAATTGCAATAGCTAGTGGTACAAACATTGGAAACTCTGGGATTGCAGTTGTTCCTGTGATCTGAAGAGTTCCATTTTGGGAAGGCTTTAGCCCTATCCACGTATACGTGCCGTTATCATGAGCTAGATTGGTAAGAGTATGATTGGTATTTATTGTTGTTTGGTATGGTCCCCACAAAAGCGCCTTGGGCATTATTACTGTGACATAATCTGGTTTGTCAATATCAAATGCATATGCTTTTGATGATTGATCAAAAACGGGAGGCCCTACGTTTGCCAGAGTTCTTATTCCGACATTGAATGTCTGGCCCTGCCACTGTACAGTTTGAACAATTTCAGGTTCGTTGATAATGTATGCAAGATTCATGCCATTTCCAACTTGTCGGAGGCCTGCCTTGTCACCAAGATAAACTGGTCTGTCCTGGGCCCAAATCATATCTACCCCTTTAGGAAAATAAAAATCGGTAAAGATTGCATCACTTGGTGCATAATAATTCCAGCTCCACAATCCATTATCATCAGACACTGCGTTAGGTATGTCATATTTGATCAATGTTACATTTCTTTGAGTAGGCAACAGCAGGACAGACATTGGATTTTGGCTTATTGTGGAATATTGTACAGAACTGTTGAATTGATCAGTAACTGAAAAGTTAGTAATATCACCAGAAATCGTCTCAACATGAATTGGACCGGTAGCATTTCCTTGCACTTCATGAACCACATGAGCTGTTCCCTTTTCATCAATTGATACCTTGATATCCTCATTAGGGGGGCCACCCATCGATGCCTGGCCAAATGCTGCCGTAGTTGAGAAAATTGTTACGGCTATCGCGCAAGCAATGAGGAGTTTTAACATGAGCATCTATTCCGAGACAGTTACGCGTAGAATCTTGGCTTCTTGATTAGGGCAATCATTTCTGTCTCTTGGAAGGTTTACTATCTTGTCAGCAACATCCATTCCCTCTACTACCTCTGCAAAGACGGTGTATTGCTTATCAAGAAACGTGCTATCTGTAGTAACTATGAAGAACTGTGAGCCTGCACTGTCTGGGTCGGTTGCTCTTGCCATTGATACTATGCCTCTCAGGTGTGATCTTGAATTGAACTCTGCCTTTATTGTATAACCAGGTCCGCCCATGCCCCATTGGCTCTTGTCTTGCTTTTTGGTATTGGGGTCGCCGCCCTGAATCATAAACCCGGGTATTACCCTATGGAAAAGGGTCCCGTCATAGAAATTACTTTTTGCAAGCTTGGTAAAGTTTCGTACCGTTTCAGGAGCGTTATTTGGAGATAACTCAAACATGATGTTTCCAAAATTAGTCTCTATGGTTGCTCTTGCCATCCCTCACAACCCTCCATTTTATCATAATAACCTTTCTACACAATTTTACTTTTTCAGTAAGAGTTTCCTTCTGATCGTTCTATTGTGATCAAGTAAGATAAAAACATTTTAGCTTGGATAAAATCAATTGGCAAAAATTCTGGAAAATTTTGAAAATTATGATACAAACATAAGATTGCAAGACTTTGTCAAAAATGTAAAACCAAATTTTTGTGTGTGGTATTATTTACCAAAATTATAGTAACAGTCTTATATAGAAGATCTGAAAAATAAAAAACGTGAATCGCACCACTCAAAGCACAAACATCAAGCAAGCAATCAACAGCCTGCTTGACAAGGGTCTTACAGATAAACAAGATATCTACACAAAAGTTGTAGACGAACTCGGGGTTCCAAGACCAACAGTAAGGAGGGTTGCAAGAGATCTTAGAAACGAACTTTTACAGAAGATTAAGATTTTGCAGTCTGAGGTTCCCGAATTAGAGGTTAGTTCCAAGTCTGCTGCTCAAAACAGTGACTAGCAAAATCCCTCTATTTTTATAAACTCATTTTCTAATCTGGAAATTTCCATTACTGTTATATTCTGCTACCTGAAGAGTAAATTTATGGCACGACAATACGACATACCTACTATTGTAACGTCTTGTCTTGCAGTGGCAATGACTATAGTGTATTTTATAGTGCCTGAAAATGGAAAACAAATATTCCTAGTTTTCATGGGCATCTCATGGTTCATAGTAGCTATATGCTGGCTAGCTCTGAAAAGCACCCAGTATATGCATAACTTGGGAGGACACGACCATGATGAAAAAAAAAGCTAGCTCCTCACTCTAGTCAGCAACACACCGTTCAGATGAGTTCTAGTGAATTAAGCTATGCCAAAGCAGAACTTAGCGCTGACTTGGAAGAACTGCAAAGCTCTCTGAAGAACAAAGATACAGAGATTGAAAACCTCAAGGCTGAGATTGCAAACCTTAACACTCTAGTTGAGATCGAGAAACTAAGGACAGACTTGGCAAATCTCAAAGCACTTGCAGCCAAAGAAAGCGCCAAGAAAAGATAGACTACTTGCAGTGGGGGCACTCGTGCTTTCCGTGATTTTCTTTACAGGAAGGACAGCTAATGGCCCCTCCATAGTGGCAGTCACATCTGCAACCGTCATTTAGCTTTTCTTCTGTTATCATCTGATTGATTGAGAATCATGCGTCATCTTAATATTTAACGATGTAAAATTACGGACTGTGAAGTATATCATAACTGCTATACTGGCAATGGCAGTACTCTTAGTTTCAGGCTTTGCATTTCCAGCTTCACAGGCAATGACACCTACACAAAATCTAGTTCCTGAAAGCGATGTTGTCATGCAAAAATCTGTAATCAACATGAATATTCCATCTGATCCAAAACTGCCATACGGCTGTGTCTGGGGAACGGTACAAAACGCTGCACCGGGATATCCAGTTGAGATTGAAATTTATAAAAATAGCAAGCCCGTTTACTTTGCACAAGTCAATGTAACTTCGGACGGCTCGTACCAGAAATATTTCAGAGTAGTGAATGTTGACAATGCAGGACATGTGACCAACATTTTTGAGGGAGATTACACTGTTGAAATTTTCAAATATGTTGTAAACTCTACATCTGACGCTACTACTACCTAAATGAGATAGAACAAAGACTCATCTTTCAAAATAATCACTTTGCCCATCCACGCTCTTCCAGCATTTTTGCAGTACCCGGCATTACACAAGCAGGCATTCCACTATCTGACTTTATTATAAGTACAAGAGATGCATTGCATTTTACCTTCTGTACTGGTGTACCGTCTTTAACTTGCTGCAATGGCAAAAGTGATGATGGATTGACAGGAAGGCAAATGTTTCTTACTTGGTTGCCATAAGGGGCAAAACCATTGAAGACACTACTGCAATCATTGTTTATGGTGCCATTGTTATTGTAGATTACACCGTGCCTGTCATCTATGATACTATCGTTGTAATTGTATATTGTGCCGTAGTTATAGGCACTGCCATAATTATTGATGATCCCGTCTAGGTTGTGAATTGATGCATAATTATTGATGGTTCCAGCACTATTGGTAATTGTACCGTAGTTGTAAATATTGCCGTCATTATTATTGTAGATTACACTAAACTCATCGGTCATGATGATGCCATAATTGTATATGGCTCCGCCATCATTGGTTATGATGCCAATATTTTCAAGATGCATATTAGGGCCAACCACTAGCTTGTCTGTATTGTAAAGCTGTAGCCCATTGATTGCACATGTTGTGAAAAGTGGATTCCAACTCCCATTCATTTTCTGACATGTTGCTTTGTCCTTTACATTGTAATTTGTTGCCTTGACCTCTTGAATGGGAAGAGCAAGAACAGAGAATAATAAAATGAAAACTATTGGGAGAGCAAGACTGTTTGTCTTTCTGAACACACTTCTTTTAGAGAAGATCTTATAAAAAATGATCTCGTTGTAGAGTAAGCTAAACAGCATTTGTACAAACACAAACTAGGGATCCCAATGCTTGGTTGGCATTGAAAACTGGGCCAGGTGTTTTGCTCTTCTTTGGGTGGTCAAGTAGTAGGCGGGCTCGGAGGGCTTCGATCCCTCGGCCTGTAACTTAGGAGGCTACCGCGCTATCCATGTTTCGCGTCATTAAGACTCTGCGCCACGAGCCCAACGCAACTCAACTTGTAAACAATTTAAGCGTAATCTAGGTTTGAAATTATCATCTCTTGAATCTGTTGCCAATTTGGATCACTGGCATTGTTCCATCTTTCATAGTATACAACATCCTTCAAGGCAAGTCTGTCAAGCCAACCTGCCTTTTCTAGGTCTGGTTTTTCAGCAAAGCCTGTAACATGTCCAAGACACAGGTACGCAACAGGGATGACATGCTCAGGAATATCGAGAATTTTTTTGAGATCATCGTTTGAAAGTATGCTAACCCAGCCAACCCCTATCTCTTCGGCCCTTGCTGCAAGCCAGAGGTTTTGTATGGCACAACAAACGCTGTAAATCCCAGTCTCAGGTATGCTGGACCTTCCTATCACAAAAGGCCCAAACTTGGAAGGGTCATAGGTAACACAGACATTGAGCGCGGAATCCAAAATTCCTTCAAGCCTCAATGAAAGATATTTTGATCTCTTGGGATCTTCTATCAAGCTAGAGGAGCGCATTCTTTCTTTGTCAAAAGAATCCTTTACTTTTTTTCTTGATTTTTTATCTTTGATTAGAATAAAGTTCCATGGCTGTGAAAAACCCACTGACGGTGCATGATGGGCCGCATTGAGTATTCTTGACAAGACCTTTTCATCTATTGGCTCAGAAGTAAAATGAGACCTTACATCTCGTCTTGAAAAGACTGCTTTGTAAAAGCCATCTTTTTCTTCTGGTGAAAAATCACCATTCATACAGTATCCCTTTAGAGCATCGCATATTATTCTTGTTTTCTGCATTAACAGAACCTCTTCTAAAACGTTAATAACATGCGCAACAAGGTCGTATTTCATTGGGCCGATGGTCTAGCCTGGTAGGATACCCCCCTGACACGGGGGTGGTCGAGAGTTCAAATCTCTCTCGGCCCATTTTATCATACATTACGGGAATCGTTGTGGCCCGAACTTGCGCATATCGCAAATCATGATATTCCTATATCACGTTGTATTCAGTTTTTGTGTGCAAGTGACATGACCCAGACCATTTCTTTTTATTTTAATGTCACATGTACAGAGTCATGGTAAAATTTACTCCAAAAGAGATCAAGTTTCTAAAGGAAAATGAGGGATGCAGAGTTGCAACAAGCCTGGATGGCAATCCGCACATTGCTCCTGTAACATGCTACTTTGAGGGTGGATATTTTTATTTTGCAACCGATTATGGCACAAAAAAGTATTCAAATCTAAAAAAGAATAACAAGATTGCAATATCTGTGGACATTTACAATCCTGGAAAACACAAGGGAGTAGTGGTACAGGGCTTGGCAACCTTCATTGAGAAGGGAAGCGAGTTCAGGAGGCTATATGATATATTTCACAAAAACTTTGCATGGGTGAGAGCAATGCCGTGGAAAGAGGGCGAAGCTCCTTTTGTGAAAATTGTTCCTAAAAAGAAGACAAGCTGGGGTATTGGTTAGCCTAGTTTTATGTCAAAGTCTTTAGTGATCAAAGTAAGGTTTGATTCTATTGTGACCTGGCCTTTTATCTCATACTTTACTGGATCTCCTCTCACGATTGAATCGTACATGGCACCTGTGCTATTTGACCTTACAAGTTTTAACGTGTCTGGAACTGTTGCGTTGCTATCTGCGAACAATGCGGGTCTTCCAGCCATTGGGATGTCCTCTACACTATAGTGACCATCACCAACATTTTGGCCGTTTGCATACAGGGTATAATCAATTGTTGAAATGGTAGAAGTAATTGTTGTTGGATTAGAAAGAACGTAATCAATCTCAAGATCTGCCTGGTTGCTGATTTTATTTACGTCAAGCACTTTGATATTTTGAACACTGATTGTTATCTGTTCTAGTTGAGGCTGAAATGAATTTGCATATAGGTAGAAGAAAAGCATGAGACCTCCAAGACCCAAAAAAGCTGCAATCAGTAATACCTTTCCTTTGCTAACCAATCTAAAAGCTACCGGTTTTGTTGATTTAAAAAACCTTCTCAGATGACGGTTCTGCGGCAACAGAACAATAGATATTATGAGTTAGCTGTGGTATGGATGCATGCCAATTTCTGATGCGCTAATTATGTGGGCGCATCTTGTTGCTGCGTCGATATGGGTTGGGGGTTCCATATTCATAGGAATAGTTCTTGCTCCACTTCTCAAGACAATGTCAGATACCATGGAGGGAAGACTGTCTATAATGATTCGTGTGGGCAGGAAATTTAACAAAATTGCCATTCCTTCTTTAATAGTACTCATCGTAACTGGAGTCTATAATTCTAGCAACTTGCTGAACAAGCCGTTGTTAATACTTTCAACGACCTATGGCCAGATCCTTGTGGTAAAAGTCATTCTTGTCATAATTTTGTTGATAACATTTGCAATACACGTGAGATTGATTCGAGTTGGAATAGAAAAAAAGATCGAATCAAGACAATTTTCTGAGGAACTTGTACAGAAACTCCGCTCAAAAATCATTGCCTTGGGAAGAATTACTGTCATTGTATCAATTGCCATACTTCTCATGGCTGCACTACTGCATTCCGGCGTCTGAGCTACCAATAATTCGCACTTCGAATCCGGCATCAAGCTTTCCTATTCCATATTTGCAGTCTGTTATCTTTGATGCGACAAAGAGGTTTGTCTCCAAATGCTTTGTAATCTGGTTTACTAGAAAGACCGATGTATCGGGAATCAATGAGAGCGGAACAACCAGCATGTCTGACAGAAAAGTATCCACCCCAAGATTTGATTCTATGAATTTGCTTGCAACTGCTTTTCCCATTCCTGCCATGTTTTTTTGATAGATAATGTCAGACCCAATCACTGAGGCATTATCGTGTGAAAATACTAGAATTGAACACCCCCTGTCTAGGGCATTTTCTTCCTTGACAAAATTTTCAACCTTGAAACCATGCTCTTCAAGAACCCTCCTGGTGTTACCTACCTCTTGTTGTACGACATCCTTTGGCATTCCATGATAAGAACAGAATATCTTTGCAGACTTTGTTGTGCGCCCAAGAAGTGACATGGCCTTGATGTTTTTGCAAGGAAAAATTTCTGTCTCTATTAATCCTCCGCCCTTTGGATAATATCCGAGATTTTTGGTATCAAGTGAAAAATCAATCCCAATCCTAGAAAATGCCTCACCTAGCACGAGTTTTGTGTAATCTGCAGTGGGACTCCACGGCACATCGGTACCGCCCGTAATGGAGATTTTCAATCTCTTCTTGAGAAGTGAAACGGCGGGAATCAGAACCTGTAGAATCAAGGGGACACTACCAGCAGTACCAACATCTTCTCTTAGATCCATGTCAATTCCGCCTGATGGAGAAAACCTCAGGCTGGTGGAGCCAACATGCAGGCCATCTACCTTTGCTTGGCAAATTTTTGATAGAATTTTTACTCCTAGCAGGTGCTGGGGCCTCAGACCTGGAACCTTTCTGTTGCTGCGAATGTTTTCTATTTCAACTGGCTTGCCAGTTATTGCAGAAAGTGTTACCGCGCTTCGAATTATTTGTCCGCCTCCCTCTCCAAAAGAGCCATCTATTCTTACTGGTTCCATCTAGAGTTTGGTGTAATTTACGAATTTAATTAATTATGGCTTATGAATGTCGTCAAGTCATGATATGACACAATCTGGTTAATTTTTTGAGGCCTGCCTCATCTTGATTTAGACCATTTTTTCATCCACTGCAAAAGACTTATCATGGATTCGACAAGTTCTTGTCCCTTGCTGGTCAGTCTGTATTCTACCCTGGGCGGGATCTCGTTGTACGACAATCTTTCCAATACTCCGCTTTTCTCCAATTCCTTTAATCTTGTGGCCAAAGTTCGGCTGCTTATTCCCTTCAAGGTATCTTTGAATTGTTTGTGCCTTACTGGTTTTGTGGTGCAACATAAAGGAATTAAAATCTCAAGCGTGCCTCTTTTGGTAATTATCTTTCTTAGCTTTGCCGTCTCTGACATGAGAGATGAGGCATTATATCCTTCAAAACTGCATCCGTCTTGAATTATTGGGATTGCCTTTCTTTTAGTTTCCATCTTTACACCAACTGTAATTGTTTCTCCTTGACAACTTAAATGGTTTACTTTGTAAACCTATGACATGGATGAAACGATTAAGGAAAAAGTAAAAGAGAGATACGGAAAGATAGCGCTAACGGGCAATTCTGACTGTTGCTGTATGCCTGACCAATGCGGTACAAATGATTTGCCTATTGATGCTGCAAAAATAATAGGTTATGATGCAAAAGAACTGGAGGCAATTCCACAACCTGCAATCTTGGGTGTGGGGTGTGGTGCGCCAATAAAATTTGCTGACCTAAAAGAAGGGGAGACGGTGGCAGATCTTGGTTCTGGTGCAGGAATAGATGCCTTCTTGTCAGCAAACAAGGTATCAAAATCAGGAAAAGTAATCGGCATAGATATGACAGATGAAATGCTGCAAAAAGCAACCAAGAACGCAAAAGATGGCAATTATGTCAATGTAGAATTCCGCAAAGGCGATATTGAAAAGAAAATTCCAATAGATGATGGTACCGTTGACGCAGTTGTAAGTAATTGCGTGATAAATCTTACGACAGACAAGACAAGTGCATTCCAAGAAGTTTATAGAATTTTAAGAAAGGGCGGACGAATGGTAATTTCAGACCTTGTAACAGATAGGCAACTTGATCAAATCAATGCTGAACTATGGTGCAGCTGCATTGATGGTGCACTAACCGAAGAAAAATATATTGAAAGTATCAAAAAAGCTGGTTTTCAAAATGTCAGCGTTCTTGACAGAAGAACATACATGGAAGGAGAAAAAGTAGATGGAAGAAAAATTTCCAGTCTTGTCATCAAGGCAATAAAGTGATTGCATGAAATTTTTTGGAAAACAAAAAGACGAGAAAAAGGCACTGTTTGTTTGCATAGAAAATGCTGGAAGAAGCCAGATTGCTGAAGGGTTCTTTAGAAAATATGCGCCAAAGGGATGGGTCCCGGTTAGCGCGGGAACAAGACCGACTCCAGAGATAAATCCTCTTGCAGTACAGGCCATGAAAGAAGTAGGGATAGACATCACTGGACAGAGACCAAAGGAATTATCTGAGGAACTAATCCGGGCATCTTCTCTTAAGATAAACATGGGCTGCATGGACCAGGCACAATTCCTATCCGATATCGACCTTGACATATGTCTTCGTCTATAAAGACATATGTCTTCGTCTATAAAGACCTAAGTCAGGTAAACGGAGAGACACAGGGCAAGGCACAAGAAGTGATAAACTTCCTAAACTGGATAGTAACAGGTGGACAACAATATGCCTCCACTTTACTGTATGTTCCTTTGCCAGATGCCATGGTAAAAGCTGACCAGCAAGCAATTTCAGAGATACAGTTCGGCGGTAGCGCGGTTCCAGAATTTGGTTCGATAGCAGCTCTAGTACTTGCAGTAGCAATTATATCAATAATTGCAGTTTCTGCAAAGACTGGCCTGCGACTTGCTCCAAAATTCTAAAAACCCTTTTTTATTTTTTTGATACCACTAATGGAAATTATGGATCTAAAAGAAGAGATCGTGTGTATATGGAAGCTATGAAAACTATTTGCACCAGACTAAAGTTGCAATCTTACCATCTATGAAACGGTGATGAAATAGTGCCAGACAAGATCTGCAGAAGATGTGGCGAAGAGTTGGTTGTATATTCACAATGCTTTGAATGCAAAAAACCGATACAGTATATCTGTATAAAATGTGGAAAAAAGACCATAGAACGACTCCATCTGAGATGTTTTGCTCAGGCAAGACACAACTTTTCTACCCGTATTGCATTAGCAGAATAATCTTTCACGCAACTCTAGTTTCTCTTTTCTTTTAGAATCAAGCTTATTGTTTTTAAGACAGGAGGAATATCTACAGCCAAACGATTATCTAATTAATAATGAATTTTTAAACAAGCGCGTGAGATCTCGACAATGAATGGATTATTGATTGGCAGGTTCCAGCCATTCCACATAGGCCATCTATCAGCGGTTAAATTTGCCCTGTCTCAGGTGGAAAACCTCTGGATAGGTATTGGAAGCTCAAACAAGAGCCATGAAAAAAGAAATCCATTCACGGCAGACGAGAGAAAAGAGATGATCCTCTCATCACTTGACCCTGAAAACGCAAAAAAAATTCAGGTATATTTTGTACCAGATACGGGAGACCATGACAAATGGACATATCATGTTGATTCCATCGTACCCAAGTACGACATTGTATTTTCAAATGATGACTTTACGCTGTCACTGTACAAAAAAAGGGGAATAGATACAATCCAGGTTCCATTGTTGCAAAGAGAAACGGTCTCTGGCACAAATATACGGGAAATGATCGCGTCTGACAAAGATTGGTCAAGTCTTGTTCCAGAAGGAACCAAGGATGTTCTAATAAAAATAGGTGCCAAGGAAAGACTACACAAAATTCTGTAATTTTTAATATATTGTTCAGTTTTCGTAAATACTGTCAATCTTTTTGTATTCTAGATATTCAGAATGCACATAATCTAATAGATTGCTAAAACCAATATTTCCATATTCTTCAACGGTTTTTCTTATAGCTTCTTTCATATTTGTTTTCAATATATTCGTCTTTGGTACACACAAAAAACTAAATTTTCAAAATATTACAGTACAAAATTAGAAGTTACAATTTGCATCTATCTAGTACGTCATTAGTTAGAAGAATTCTTCCATTTACACTTTTCAAGAATGTGGAATTAATTGGTGAGCTAGGAAAATAAGCAAGAAATACTATTGCACCTGATTCTTGTGCTTTTTGTATGGCATATTCAAAATCGCTATCAGCTGTTAGCAAAATAGCTTTATCGATTTGTTTTGTCATACTCATTTGTACAAGATCAATTCCTAGTCTCATATCTACTCCTTTTTGAAAAAATTCACTATCAATTTTTTGCAGTTTTCCCAATTTTACTTCAAAGTTTTGAAGATGTCGAAGTTTGTTATGAAGTATCTGTCTTTTTGTATACAGCGAGTCTCCTTTGGGGGTACCTTGAATTGGTAATGAATCATAAAAAATAGTCTTGATTCGATTTGTCTCAGCTGTTAGCTCATTAGATAATTTTAGAAGATCAATTCTCCTATTGTGCTGCTTAGAGACTTTTAAGAGATAACCTGCATCAATAAAAATAGCCGAGTTCATAAATATACAATAAATGTCAGCATTGTTTACCCCGCTTCGGACCTAAGTCCTGCAGGACAACACTGACTTTATACCATCATATGCATAGAATTTGTTTATAAATTTACCCGTACCAGTATTAAAGTTCAAATCCAATCGTATTTAGAGATATTTTTCTCAGACATAAGGTCTACCTAATAATCTGTGTACAGGTTTTGGCTAGTGAGACAATCTACGAAATAATTATAGAAAATTTTCGAGTATGAAAAATCAATGGCTGTCAAAAATTCTGTAGTTATAAATAGCGGGCGTTAATTTTAGGGAATGGAAGAATTTGGAATATCTAGTAATGTTGCCCGGACCAACAAATGTTCCGGAAAGAGTAACGCGCGCAATGTTTACTCACATGATAAATCACAGGAGCAAGGACTTTGTAAAATTATACGCAGATGTAGTTGAAAAGAGCCAGAAAGTTTTTGATACCTCAGGAGACGTTGTGGCACTTAGTGCTTCAGGCACTGGTGCAGTAGAGGCCTCTGTTGTAAACATGATAAAAAAAGGTGACAAGGTAATCATTCCAGTCAACGGCGAGTTTAGCTCAAGGCTTGCAACCATGCTAGAATGGGCAGGTGCGACAGTCATCAAATTGCAGACACCATTTGGACAGAACGCAAGTTTTGATCAAGTAAAAGAGGCATTTGACAACAACAAAGATGTCAAAGCATTCTATGTGGTATGGAACGAGACCTCGACTGGAACGATGGTAAATTATCTGGACAGAGTTTCAAGCCTTACTGCAAGAAATGACTCGTTCTATGTAGTAGATGGCGTATCAATAGTAGGCGGTGAGGAACTGCACATGGACAGGTGGGGAATAGATGTGTGTGTCACAGGGGCACAGAAGGCACTAGCTGCTCCGCCAGGAATCTCGCCAATTGCAGTAAGTCCAAAGGCAAAAAAACACATGATTGCAAACCCGCCACCGACATTTTACTTTAACATGGCACGATACTTCAAGTACTATGATGAGAACAAGGAGACTCCATTTACTCCTGCAATACCGCTTCTTTATGCATACAAGGAGGCGCTAGACATTATACTAGAAGAAGGAATGGGAAATAGAGTAAAAAGACACCGAGTCTGCTCTGATGCACTTTACAGTGGTCTCAGTGCACTGGGTCTTATACCATTTGCAACCGAAGATGCACGATCTACAGTTGTCATTGCACTAAACTATTTGGAAGGACTAGATGACAAAACTTTCCGTGGAACATTATCAGAAAAGTTCCGTGTCTTGGTTGCAGGAGGGTTTGGAGAGCTAAAAGGCAAGGTATTCAGAGTTGGCTGCATGGGCGAGGTGCAGAAATATCACGTCATGAGAACCATCTCTGCAATCCAGTCTACTCTTGGCATGATGGGATACAAGACAAATCCCGAAGCGCTCAAAGTAGCTGAAGAGAAACTAAAGGCACTCTGATTTCAGACTCCAATAATCTCTTTTCGTTTTGATAGTGTTTCTTCATTTAATGTACATTTATGATGAGTTACAAAGGAATTTTGTATTGCATTGAAAATTTGTGGTTTCTTTTTTCAATCACTGCACGTTAACATATGCCGTCAGTCCAGTAGCAGTAAGTAACAAATGATACTGACTAAACCTTATTTCATTGTGGAAATCATTATTGGCAAGTACCCAGTAATTGCACATTCCTACCATAAACAGCGCCCGTTGGCTTTGTGGGCTGGGTACAATATTTTTTTACACATCATAAATCACAAGGAATCACTTGATTTGTAAACATCCTTGTCCTTTGATTCTCTGAAATTTTGTCTCTATCTACATACCGTCCCACATTCAGGACATAATTGAAAATTGTTACCAGTGGCCCTTGAGATATTTTGTCAGTTTAATTTTCCACTTAAACACGAACAAATTGATTTTAGATTCGAGGCTGTCTGATATTTACTAGACCTCGGTTTATCAGATACTTGTATCCCATCATGCCAAGAGTAGACTGGATTGCAGAGAAAAATTCTTAATTTGGTTATTGCAGCGTAAAAGAGAGAACCTTGGATTGTCCGAGGTTGTTCACTTCAATATACCAAGTTCCTGCGGGATAAGACGGCATTATTGAAAAAAACATGACATAAGCACCATTGGAATTTGCAGTCGTAGAAGAATTGTATGTAGTTCCAGAGGGACTTATTATTACTGCTGTAACGACACTGTTTGCATTTGTGGTGCCCTCAATTTGAACCAGGTCACCCAGTTGATAAGATGACTTGTCGGTCTGTGCGGTAAATGTGTATGAGCTGGATGAGCTGCTGGCCCCTATTGTAAAATAGAGGGTGGTGGATTGACCAAGATTGCTCACGTCTACGTTCCAGTTTCCGGTTTCATACGATGATGAGGTTGAGAACAAAATTGCGTAAGAGCCGTCAGTGTTTACAGTTGCAGATGAAGAATACGTATTTCCTGATGGGTTGGTCATTACTGCCGTAACAGTACTGCTTGGTTGTGCGGTGCCTGTGATTTGCATAGTGTCACCCGGTTGGTAAGATGTCTTGTCAGTTTTTGCCGTAAATGTATACGAACCAGTTGACGAGCCATCTGATTGAATATAGATGGACAATGCCTTGGTTTGAGAAAGATTTGTCACAGTTATAGTCCAGGTCCCTGCCTCATACGATGATGAGGTTGAGAACAAAATTGTGTAAGAGCCGTCAGAGTTTGCGGTGGTACTGGAAGTAAATGTCACACCTGACACACTTTGCATGGTTGCAGTAACAATACTGCTTGGAAGCGCCATTCCTGTAACTCGGATGAGGTCCCCTCCCGAGTAGATTCCTTTGTCAGTTTGCGCAGTAAGTGTATAAGAACCAGATGAAGTTGAACTGGTTCCAATTGTGATTGACTGTGAACCTGTTGCCTGATCTGAAGATACCTTGACTTGGTATTCGCCGGGGAGTGTGGCACTAGAGGTCTGCAAGCCATACAATACGCTGCCAGTAGAATCTGCCCATGCGTCTTGTCCAACCAGTGTAAACCCGTTGCTATCAAGTAGTTGTACCTGAGCTGTTTTTAGCGGATCTGCCTCCATGGCGCTGATATGTATTGTATCTCCGGGAAGATATGTGGACTTGTCAAGGGAAACGAGAATTTTTCCAGGGCTTGATGTAACCTGGCTTGTATTGTTTCCAATATTGTCTAGCCTGTTCTGAATATCTATCATGTTGGTCTTCATGTTTTCGAGATCAGCCAACTTTTCATGGATATCTGATAGGTTTGTCTTTAGTGTGTCAAATGTTGTCAGGTTGTTACTAATTGATCCAACCTGTGAGTTCATCGAGTTGATCTGTGAGCTAAGCGAATTGACTTGAGAGTTAATCGAGCTTATCTGTGTATTCAACAAATCAAGTTTGGCTGAATAATCAGGTACATTTTGGCTTGGCTCAAGTTGAATTAGGTTTGAGCTTAGCATTCCATACGCGCCGGCTGATGCCATGAAAAGCGCCAATACACCTATTACCACATATACATAATTCCGTGGCACAGTATCTTTTTTACTTGAAAATATATATGAGATGCTCAGCTCTTATCAGAAATTATTTAATAGAAGATTTGCCGATTTTCACGACTGCAGATTTTGCGCAAAACATGACAAATCTGGGACAGCTTAC
>JBOGRA010000022.1:0-19128 GCA_050749325.1 Nitrosotalea sp.
CTGGCAATGATCACATGGAATCGTACTGATCAGAAAAGGTGTCTGTCAAAAATAACAGATCTGGTGGTTTGGGAACTTCAAAAAGCTAGACAGTTACAATTTTTCATCTATTGTACTGTCTCGTGCTTCTACTCGATGCAAGATTTATTCTTCTAAAACTTGTTTGACGTGTTTGATATATTCATCGAAATTCTCGTATTTTACCAATTTCTCTTTCCCAGTTGCTATGTCCTCTAATGCCTTTTCTAATTTAGGACTTAACTCCGATTTTCGCAACTTTTTTGCAACTTTTTTTGAAAGCTCATAACCATTTGAATCAATTACAGGTCTTTTCTTCTCTGCCTTTTGCATGTGTTAATAATGTACTAACTTCTTATTATTGGTATTCTTGATATAATTATAAATTCTCGTACAAAATCCCTTGTAAACACGGTCTAGGCAGAATTTGAGATGAACCTTATGATTGCAAATCCCACTAGACCTAAACATTGAACTAGTTTTAAAGAGACGGTAAAGCCAGTTTACAGTATCTCTCTAGAGATACCTGAAAATTGTCATCTTGTCAGAATTTGGTAGATCAGAGACTAGCGCAAAGTTGTATAGAGGATAGGAAAGTTTGTAATGTTTCATAAAACTCCATGCCACGTCATGTGTCTTAAATTCAGTTCTCATGCCTTCAATCTTAAACTCTTGTCCAAAAAGATCAAATACCTTGACAAAATAGTGCTGTGGTTTTTTGTGAGGCTTTGCCTTGAGCAGCCATGTAACCGCAAATACAAAGACCGCCAACATTATCAAGATGGCACCAACTTCTTTTAGATGCACCCAGAACAAAGACGGAATCGTATATCCAAACAGACGGTACACAAAGCTTGAAAATCCTGCTACTGAAGTACCAATAATCATAAAGGCCCCAAAAGTAGATCCAAACCTGCCAAACCTCATACTTGACAATCCATGTACTCCAATTTAACTATTAAACCATACGCAAAAATACCAACGCCGAGAATAACTGATCTGTGCAATTACTTGGAAGACTGGAGATAAAATCAAAAGAAAAGATAGTAGAGTTTCTAAACAGCCAGGAAACTGGCAGGGTTTGCAGCATAGACAAGGATGGATACCCGCAGATAGTCCCGATGAACTTTGTTTATGCAAACAACTCGATATACATGCATTCTCATATCAAGGGCGAAAAACTAGAAAACATTACAAGAAACCCAAAGGTCGGCTTTGAGGCAGACCAGAGCCTAGAGTTTTTACCGTCATACTTTAGCCATCCAACAGATGCATCGCAGGCAGATACACTTTACATAAGTGTTGTAATAAAGGGACGCGCAAGCCTAGTATCAGACAGAGACGAAAAGACATTTGCCCTAAACTCTCTTATGGAAAAGTACCAGCCAGAAGGCAAGTATGAAAAAATATCATCCCAGATGCATGTGGTGGACGAGGTTGCCATCATCAAAGTCACTCCAGATACAATACGTGGCAAATACAAGATAGGGCAACACCTAGATAAGAAAACAAGAGTTGCGCTGGCAAAGCTCATCCTTGAAAGAAACACACCTACTGCTAAAAACACAGTCAAAACAATGGGCATAAAACAGACAAGAGACGGACTAGAGATATCAGAAGACCCACTCTGGTAGTGTATATAGCAACAGCCTGAAAAACTGCCTACAAACATCCAGTCAGCATCTAGTACAACTCAAAGTTTTAGTTAGGAATAGATGCAACAAGATACAATCTTGCTTGAAAATCCTACCTTTGAGATAGCATCAGACTTTGTGCCCACAGGCGACCAGCCCCAGGCAATAGAGGCACTAGCAGAAGGAATCAGGAAAAAAAAGATTCAAACTTTGCTTGGAGTGACAGGCAGCGGCAAGACATTTACAGTTGCCAATGCCATTCAAAGGACTGGAAAAAACACGCTTGTGATATCACACAACAAGACTCTTGCGGCTCAGCTTTATTCTGAGCTAAAACAATTCTTTCCAAAAAACAATGTAGGATATTTTGTAAGCTACTACGATTACTATCAGCCTGAAAGCTACATACCTCAGACTGACACCTACATAGAAAAAGACACGCAGATAAACGAAAAAATTGAAAAAATGAGGCTAGAGGCAACCGCCATGCTGCTTTCAGGTGAGCCAACCATAGTAGTTGCAACTGTCTCATGCATATACTCACTTGGTTCGCCTCGTGAGTGGGAGCTCATGTCAATTACAATAGAAAAAGGCTCAGAGATTGGGCGAGGTTCATTGATTAAAAAACTTGTCAATGCAAGATATGACAGAAACGATACGGAGCTATTGCCTGGAAGATTCAGAATAAAGGGAGATACAATTGACGTCATTCCGGCATATTCTGATTCTGTTGTAAGGATATCCATGTTTGGAGACGATGTTGAAAAAATATCAATCTGTGACCCTGTATCACTCAAAGAGAAAAAACAGGTCTTGCAAATCAAGATCTATCCTGCAAAACACTATCTTGTGGCATCAGATGTCAGAAAAAAAGCAATCGAGTCAATAAGAAACGAGCTAAAAGAAAGACTGCCAGAGTTGCGCGAGCTTGAAAGGCAGCGGCTCGAAATGAGGACAAGATACGATTTGGAGATGATAGAGGAGCTTGGCTATTGCTCTGGAATTGAAAACTATTCAAGACATTTTGATGGCAGGCTGGTAGGCGAGCCCCCGTTTTGCCTGCTTGACTTTTTTGGCAATGACTTTTTACTTGTAGTTGATGAATCGCACGTAACGCTGCCACAACTGCATGGAATGTACAACGGTGACCATACGCGCAAAAAATCTCTCATCGATTACGGGTTCAGGCTTGTCAGCGCTTTTGACAACAGGCCACTAAGGTTTGACGAATTTGAAAAGTATGTAAAAAACACAATTTTTGTCTCTGCGACCCCAGGAGAATATGAACGCAAAAAAAGCTTCAAGATAGTAGAGCAGCTAGTGCGGCCAACAGGCTTGGTAGACCCAACAGTTGAAATAAGAAAAACAGAAGGGCAGATGGATGACTTGATTTTAGAAATAAAAAAGCGCGTTGATAAAAATCAGCGCGTGCTTGTCACTACACTAACAAAGCGAATGGCAGAAGACCTGGCAGAGTACCTTTCAAAAAACAAGGTCAAGGTGAGATATCTCCACTCAGAGATTGAGAACCTTCAGAGAACTGAGATAATAAGGCAGCTAAGACTGGGAGAGTTTGACGTTCTAGTGGGCATAAACCTCCTAAGAGAAGGCCTTGACATACCAGAAGTGTCCCTTGTTGCCATACTTGATGCAGACAAGGAGGGTTTTTTGAGAAACATCACCAGCCTGATTCAGACATTTGGCAGAGCGGCAAGAAATGTAGACGGCTCTGTGATAATGTATGCCAGCAAGGTTACCCAGTCAATGAAACTTGCAATGGCAGAAACTGAAAGAAGAAAGGCAAGACAAATAGAATACAACAAAAAGATGGGAATAACACCTGCCACGATTGTAAAGGCAATACCTGCACAGACAATTGTATTAGAGGAGACAAAACACATGTCAAGACATGACTTGCAAACCCTTGCAATTGAAATAGAGTCCACCATGAAGCGTTATGCCGAAGATCTGGACTTTGAGAATGCAATTGAGTACCGCGATAAATTAACCAAGATACAGAGACAGTTAAGAAATGAATGATATACTATCCATCCGCGGTGCAAGGGAGCACAATCTAAAAAACATCAATGTCGACATTCCAAAAAATAAACTTGTGGTAATCACAGGACTTTCAGGCTCTGGAAAATCAACCCTTGCATTTGATACAATTTATGCAGAAGGACAGAGAAGATATGTAGAGTCACTATCAGCTTATGCAAGACAGTTCCTTGAAATGATGAACAAGCCAGATGTTGATTCCATTGAGGGGCTGTCACCTGCAATTTCCATCCAGCAAAAAACTACAAGCAAAAACCCCAGGTCTACTGTTGGAACAATAACAGAGATTTACGATTACCTCAGGCTATTGTACGCAAGAATTGGGACACCGCACTGTCCAAGATGTGCGCGCAAGATATCAAACCAGTCAATAGAGTCAATCTGCGAATCAATTCTCAAAGAATCAGAAGGGAAAAAAATATTGATTCTAGCACCACTTGTTAGAAGAAAGAAAGGAATGTATGAAAAAATATTCGAAGATGTAAAAAAACAAGGATATTCTAGAATTCGAGTGGATGGGCAAATAATAGAAATTACAGGCGAGTTTCCAACACTTGACAAGCAAAAGTGGCACAGCATAGAGATCGTAGTTGACAGGCTCAAGGCAACATGGGAGGAAAAAAGCAGACTCTACGAATCCATCCAGACAGCACTCAAGGCAGGAAAGGGAGAGGTCATGGTTGCAGACACCCAGGAAAAAGTCTACTCCCAGAACAATGCATGCCCGTTTTGCGGAATATCAATAGGCGATCTTGAACCAAGGGGTTTTTCGTTCAACTCGCCGTTTGGCGCATGCAAGACATGCCACGGCCTAGGCATCAAGATGGAGTTTGAGCCAGAACTGCTAATTCCTGACAAGACAAAATCCATCCTAGACGGGGCCATAGTTCCATGGTCTGGCAGATTTTCGTCATTTAGGAGACAGACACTGCGAGATGTCGGAAAAAAATATGGTTTTGATCTAATGACGCCAATTAACAAGATGACCCAAAAGCAACTCGATATCATATTACATGGCAGCCGGGACGCTGTCAGGTTTTCATACGAATCGCAATCAACTGATTCACGATGGGAGTATACCAATACTTTTCATGGCGTGATACCAAGCTTGCAGAAAAATTTTGCAGAGACAGATTCAGAGTCAAAAAGAGAAGATCTGAGTAGGTTTATGCGAGATACACCATGCAACACATGCAAGGGAAGAAGGCTAAAGGACGAGTCACTTGCAGTTGAGATCAATTCATCGTCCATCATGGATGCATGTGACTTGTCAATTGATTCGTGCTACGAGTTTTTCAAAAATTTGCAGCTAAGCGAGACTGAAAAATATATTGCAAAGTCAATTCTAAAAGAAGTCCTCTCAAGACTTGAGTTTCTAAGAAACGTAGGCCTGAACTATCTTACGCTAAACAGGGTAAGCTCCACCCTGTCTGGTGGAGAAGCGCAAAGAATCAGGCTTGCAACCCAGATTGGCTCAAACCTTACAGGTGTGCTCTATGTACTTGACGAGCCAACAATTGGACTGCACCAAAGAGATAATGCAAAACTTGTCAAGACCCTGACAAAGCTTCGAGACCTTGGAAATACAATACTTGTTGTAGAGCATGACGAGGAGGTGATGCGAAGCTCTGACTGGATAATTGACTTGGGACCAGGTGCTGGGGTGCACGGAGGAAACGTGGTCTTTGAAGGAACAATACGAGACATTTTAAAAAGTTCCGAGTCTGTAACAGGCAAGTATCTTAAAAATCACGATGCAATAAAATTTGAAAAAAGAATCCATACAAAAAAAGGAGAGATTGTCGTAAAAGGTGCAGCAGAAAACAATCTCAAAGATATTGATGTAAAGTTTCCGCTTGGCATGATGATAACTGTGACAGGCGTATCAGGCTCTGGAAAATCCACACTTGTAAATGACATTCTCTACAAGGCACTTGCCAAAGACATCTACGGCTCTATTGACAGGCCAGGAAGACACAAGGCAATAGCAGGGTTGGACGAGATTGACAAGGTAATAGGAATAGACCAGTCCCCAATAGGGCGCACCCCGCGCTCAAATCCTGCCACATACATCGGCGCATTCACGCCAATCAGGGAACTGTACTCAGAAACTGAACTATCAAAAGAGCGAGGATATGCGCCTGGACAGTTTTCATTTAATGTGGCAGACGGCAGATGTTTTGCATGTGAAGGAGACGGGGTCAAAAAAATAGAGATGCAGTTTCTCTCAGATGTCTATGTAGTATGCGATGAATGCAAGGGCAAAAGATACAACTCTGAAACACTTGCAGTACACTACAAGGACAAGAACATTTCAGATATTCTTTCAATGACAGTAGAGGAGGCACTAGAGTTTTTCAAAAACATCCCTTCAATCAAGAGAAAACTCCAGACAGTCTTTGACGTCGGTTTGGGATACATCAAGCTTGGCCAGGCAGCCACAACATTGTCCGGAGGCGAGGCCCAGCGTGTCAAACTTGCATCAGAGCTATCAAAGCGCGACACCGGAAGAACTGTCTACATACTAGACGAGCCAACAACAGGATTGCATTTTGCAGATGTTCAGAGACTGCTTGAGGTGCTAAACCGCTTGGTAAAGCTTGGAAATACGGTAATAATCATAGAGCACAACATGGATGTTATCAAAAATTCAGACTGGATAGTGGATTTGGGTCCGGAAGGAGGAGATGGAGGAGGCACAGTTGTTGCAACCGGAACACCTGAGCAGGTCTCTGAGAACCCAAGAAGTTACACAGGGCAGTACATAAAAAAAATCCTGAGAAATGACACTTGATATTTCATCTCTTAGCATTCCACCACACTCTGGCATCTATATCATGAAAGATGGCAAAGATACCATACTGTACATAGGAAAGGCAAAGAACCTCAAGAACCGTGTAAGGTCTTATTTTGTCAAAAACCAGAACTACAAGACCCAGAAACTTGTGGAAAAAATACAAGATATAGAATTTGTGCTAACCGACAATGAAGAAGAGGCGTTCTTGCTTGAATCCAACATGATCAAGCGCTACAGGCCTCCATACAATATAGAGCTAAAAGACCAGCAGAGATACACGTATCTTAGGATTACCAACGAAGAGTTTCCTCGCCTGATGGTGGCAAGAAGGACAAGGACTGGGGAGTTTCTCGGAAAGGGGCGAGTATACGGACCATTTACCCATGGAAGCTCAAAGATGCTCTCAATTGGGCTCTTAAGAAAGACATTCAAGATTAGAATATGCAAGAGGCTGCCAAAAGAGGCATGCCTAGAGTATCACCTTGGCAACTGCGAAGCGCCATGTCAGTTCAAGGACGCGCAAAAAAGATACCCAGAATATATTGCAGAGCTTGAATCAATCCTCAAAGGAAAGCAAAAGCTTGAGGATTTTGTTGCAAAACTTGAAGAAGAGATGCAGGAGGCCTCATCGAGTTTACAGTATGAGCGAGCAAAAGAGATTCGCGAGACCATGCAGAGACTACAAAATCTTCAGACCAAACAAAAGATGGAGTCTGTGCGTGGCTCAGACGAGGAATATTTTGGCATCAAGATAAAAGACCAGACGGCACACGTGATGAGTTTTAGGCAGACTCATGGCGTGATAAAAGACAGGAATAGGTTTTCGTTTGACTTGGTAGGAGACAACTCGTTTTCAAGTTTTCTATCGCAGTACTATTCCTCAAACCCAATTCCAAAGTTCATAGTTACAAGCGAGATGCCATCTGAAAAAGAGATTCTCGAGGAGATATTTTCCCGCGCTACAGGGTTCAAGGTGAACATTACAGTACCAGCGGGCGGAAAAAGAAAAGAGATGATAAAACTAGTAATGAAAAACATTGACCTCTTGCTTTCAAAGGGGGCAGATCCTGCCACAGTTGAGCTTCAAGAAAAATTGAATCTAGAGAGCATTCCAAGAACAATAGAATGCTTTGACATTTCAAACCACGGTACAGACTATGCAGTGGGTTCCATGTCGTGTCTTGTAGACGGCAGGCCTTCAAAATCAGGGTACCGAAAATTTAGAATAAAGACAGTACAGGGAAGAGACGATTTTGCAATGATAAACGAGGTGGTAAAAAGAAGATATCTAAGGCTTCGACAGGAAAAATCCAAGATGCCTGACTTGATACTCATAGATGGAGGAAGGGGGCAGCTAAATGCTGCACTTGATGCACTAAAAACTGTCGGGGCGAGCATACCGGTTGTTTCACTTGCCAAAGAAAACGAAGAGATCTACCACCCAAACCTAAAGAATACCATTGTCTTGCCAAAAAATAATTCTGCGCTAAAGATTCTCCAGCATGCAAGAGATGAGGCACACAGATTTGGTGTTGCATATAATAGAACACTGAGAAAATTTTCTGCAAGATAGTTACCATCTTGGTCGTATTTTTGGGCCTACTTGCAGAATATTCAAGATCATCTCAAGGATTTTAGTAATGGTTGCCAACTCTACAACCATTGGTTTTAATTACCAATCATTACCAACTATTACCAATAGATATATATGCAGATACCAATCATAGGAATCCATGAGTAAATTAGCACCGGAACCAAAAGAGTTCCATACGGAATCAAAAGAAATCCACGCAGTTTACAAACACAGCGCAGACAGATTTTTTGATGAGGTAGAAAAATCAATACCACAATACCATCAATCAATAACAAATCTTCAGCGTTCATACATTACAGCATGGCAAAAGGCAACAGAATCAGCCATTTCCATAAATCGTGAATTTGCAACCAAAGCCAACATAAACGTAAATGTTCCAGCAGCTATTGTAAAGATAGTAAACGACACAGCTGAAGAAATCCTCAAGGCACAAGAAGTACAAAATAAAGTAGTACTGTCAGCAATTGATGCTACTCAGCAAACGATCAATACATTCAACGAAAATACAAAAGCCTTTACTGGACTAAACCAAGGCGTACTGCAATATTGGATTCAAGCATGCACACCTACACGAAACTAGTGTAAAGGAGCTTTTCTTTTTTATTTTGAAATAATTGTAACCAGATGTTTCCAAGATAGTACAGCGCTTGAGAGCATTTGAAACAAAATTAAGACATTAGATTTCAAAATTAAACTTTTGATAATTTGCTTACTGAAAAAAGTGGGTTTTAAAACAAATTGAGAACTATAGAGTAATCTCTGATTTGCCTGAGCTACGACTGGATGATTTGAAAAGTTTTCCTCTTCTATTTCTCATGTAAAAGTATGCTATAGCATCTGCCGCAATTGCAATGCCAGCTATAATGGTATATGTATACATCGATGGGGAAGGCGGTTCTTTCTGTTCTGACCTTGCCTCCAGTAAGTTTGACATAAATATGAAATTAATAATATTCTCACAGATCTGAACAAGTTTGTTTTTCTTTCATCACTGGTGTAAATCTAGTCGTACAAATTATCCAAGCAATGTTCCTCTACAATAGACCCTGCCTCTGCAAGATTCAGCTATTGAACCAAGCTTGCCTTCAATATCTATAACACCTCCTGACATGTACGTGCCAACATGGCCTTCTGTGTTGCCTTGGATTATGATGTGTCCCCCCGACATGTCATATCCAACATAATACCCAGTATTTCCCTGTACTGTGATCTCACCTCCTGACATTGCCTCGCCAACATAATCGCCTGCATTTCCCCTGAATGCAAGTTTGCCCCGCTCTAGTCTGTAGCCGATACAGTCAACAGTACAGCCAAGACCAGCAAAATCCAATATCACTTTATCATCTTCTTGCATTACCTTGTTTACTGCAGCTGAGATGAAAAGGCCAGCTGTCCAATAGTTTGCCTTCTCTGAGAAAGACTCGCTGTTTATCAGGCCTGCAAAGATTGAAACATCATTTAGGGCAAAGTTGATCTTTTCTAGCTTTGATAATGCAGATTTGTATGAAACTTCAGAAGTTAGACTGTTGGCATAAACAATGTATTCTCTGAAAATTTTGGCAATGTTATCTATCGTGTCATTTGAGTATTGCTTTGACCACATCAGATATGACAATTAATGGCGCTTGCAATTATTTAGTGTGACTATTGTACGAGTCAAGACTTGCAGATTAACTAGATTGTACTCAAAAATAATCATCTAATGCGTTTTCAGTGAGAGGCTGTGCATCGTAGCCCATCTTTACCAAGTCTGCTGCAAACTCTTCGACAAATCCATGAACTGTATAGATCTTTTCAGGACTGCATTGCCTGACAAGCTGTATCAGCTCGTTGTAATCGCAGTGGTCACTCAGTGGTATAGAATAGTCATGCTGTCGTGCAAATGCAAATCTTGACGATTGTGCCCACCCGCTAAAGCCGATTGTTATTGCATCATACTTTGACTTCATGTGACGTACAAAACTGTTCTTGCCGCTCATGTTTGGCGCAATCATAAGCCATGGCTTTTTGTCTAAAAGCCCCGTGCTCTCTGCCTGCGAGTGGCCCATGGAATCAGGCAAGTCTACGCCAAACCTTCTATAGAGATCATTTACTTTTTTTACAGAATCGTGATAGTATGGCTCCCAGTGCGAAAAAAGATACGACAGAATCTGGGCCTTTCCAAGCTCATAGCCCAAAAGAATCACGGGCTTTCCCCTAGAGTACAGATCAGATATGATTTCATTTACGCGTTTGACTGTCTCTTCCACAGGTGGAAAGACGTACTCTGTCATCCCAAATGTGCACTCTGTGATAAGCACCTTGCATTTTGGGACATTGGCACCCTTCATGAATGCGCGCTTGCGCGTGCTTATATCGCCAGTATAAAAAATCCCGTCCCCAAACAAGAGGCCTCTTGCTCCCAGTATATGACCTGCGTCAATTAGTGAAAAATCCTCATACTCTTCGACATAATTCTCAATTGAATAGCCGCGCAGTCTTGCAATCTCGCTTGTCTGCTGTGATGCCAAGACCAGCCCTCCGTTTTGCCTGTGAAGGTGGTCAATATGGGCATGAGACACAAAGGTAATGCCGTTGTCTGTTCCCTTTTTTGGATCAAGGTATATCTTGGCGCCGTTGTATCCTGATACAAAAATACCATTAGATGTCATCTTTACGACTTGTTTCAAATTGAGATTTCGAAGAAATCCATCTGATATAAATTGCAAGATTGATCCGGTGCAACATACGGTCTAAAGCAATTCAAACACGATCTTTTTTGATCCTAGAGAAGACGTTTATTTACGCAAAGACCAGATCAAAAATATAATGATCAATCTTGGAATCCTGATTTCAGGGCGCGGCTCCAACATGGAAGCAATCTTGCGCGCAGTCAAAAAGAAAAAGATTCCAGCAAAGAGTGCCGTTGTGATATCCAACAAACCTGACGCAAAGGGATTGAAGGTTGCGCAAAAACTCGGTGTCAAGACTGCAATAGTTGACAGCTCAGGACTCAAGGGAGGCAGTTGGGAGTACGACCAAAAGATAGTATCAGTTCTTGAGGAAAATGGTGTCACACCAAAAAATGGCCTTGTCTGCCTTGCAGGATTCATGAGAATAATGAGCCCTGAGTTTATCAGGCATTACAGAGGAAGAATCATTAACATACATCCAGCACTCTTGCCTGCATTTCCAGGACTGCATTCCCAGAGGCAGGCAGTTGAGCATGGCGTAAAATATTCAGGATGCACGGTACACTTTGTTGACGAAGGTGTTGATACAGGCCCCATAATTTTACAAGCTGTGGTCAAGGTAAAAGATGACGATACCGAAGACATGCTCTCAAAGAGGATACTTGAGCAAGAGCACAAGATCTATTCCAAGGCAGTCAGGCTTTATGCTCAAGGTAGAATCAAAAGAAATGGCAGAAAGGTTGTTCTGCTCTAGTTTACCACAGCAACATTTGCTATCTTGTGGCGGAATATGTCCCTTGTTTGGAAAAAATGTCAGCCAGGAATTGAAGACACTTCGTTTGATTTTTGTGATTCTCCCAACGAGTTCACAGCCGTCACGTAATAGTAGTATGGTACTCCGTTTACAACATAGTAATTTGTATAATACAAAACATTAGCCGAAACAGAGGAAAGAAGCGTCTCCGTGCCTGGTGCCGTACCAGCATAGATGTTGTACTTTATTATCGGAGAGCCCCCAGTGGAAGATGGCATCTGCCATGTAAGCGATATCTGATTTTTTGTCGCAACAGATTCTAGGCTTGGAGGGGATGATGGTACAGTTGCAGATGCTGATACTGATGCGTCACTTGATGGCGCAGATTCGCCCCCAGTGTTTACTGCTGTCACATAGTAATAGTATGTTTGATCACTTTGCACAGTGTTGTCCGTATATGACGCCGTATCACTTGAGGTTGATTTTAGCAGTACTTCAAGTCCTGGATATGTCCCACGATATATGTTGTATTTTGTTACCGGCGAGCCGTTAGTGGAGGCTGGCGGGTGCCATGTAAGATAGACATTGCCATTTGTCAAATCAGCTACCAAGTCCTGCGGAGTAGATGATATGGTTCCCGGAGTGGCATATACCTCGTTTGAGCCACGTGATTGCCCAACAGAATTTACAGCCGTGACATAATAGTAGTATGGTATCCCGTTGCCAAGCCTTGTATCAACAAAGGATTGATTGGTTGAAGACATGGCATGGAACATCATCTCGCCTGCAGATGATGCCCCCCTGTAGATATGGTACCCTGTTATCTGCGAGCCGCCGGTAAAAGACGGGGCTTGCCATGTAAGCGATATCTGCCCGTCTGATGCAACTGCTGTCACATGTAGAGGAACAGATGATACTGTTGGTTTGGGTGACAGAAATGAGATCAAGCCATTTGATATCGGAGTTCCAAGTCCAGATGCAAAGTCATACCCAGGAGTTGCTGTGGTGTCAACGGTTCCCCCTTGAGTGATATCCCTGAAATTAGAAGAGTATAGTGTTCCAGTAGCTGCAGTGTAAAGATTTGATATCGTAGTGAATCGGTATGATGAGAGTCCAGCCCCTTGGCCATTTGCTATTGCTGCAATTCCAGCCCATTGTGTGGCACCTGCACTTGTCCCGCCAACTAGAAACCAGCCTGTCTTGTTACCATACGCGGTAGAATCATAAACTGAAAAACCTGTGTTCGGATTTGCGTCATAAGATACATCAGGTACGCTTCTTTTGACGTCGCTGTTGACGTCATACATTGTCTGGTATTGCGGCTCTTGCTCGTAGTAACTTTGTCCTCCAGTGCTTCCGCTCCATGCAGTCTCGCTTTTTACTGCGCCACCTGCAGCGATATCAAGTGTTGTTCCGCCTACAGATATCACATATGGAGAGACAGATGGATAGATGTGGCCATCACCATTTCCTGAAGATGTAAAAAAGCTAACCCCCGGCTTGTCAAAATAAGAGTCGTATATGGTTTCATTTTGAAATTCTGGTATGCCCCAGCCCATAGACACCTGTGCTGCATCGGTCTTGGTTTGAGTGTAATTTATCGCATCAATTAGACTTTGAAAGCTGTTTGATTGTGATTCAACAAGGACTATCTTTGCGCCAGGTGCTGTAGCATGTGCCCACTCTACATCAAGTGACTCCTCTAGTGCCCATGTCGGGTTTGTGCTGGGAGATCCGTCAGGTGTAATCTTTTCAAAGCACCCGTTTGCATTAGTACAGTCAGGCAATCCCCACTGGTTGTCAAATGTTGCAAGGTCGTTTTCGATTGTTGGGTCGTCATAGGCATCAACTACTGCAATCACCTGACCGTGTCCGCAGAGATTTACGTAATCCCACCCTTGGCTGCTTGTCATAGAACAGCTCAATTTTGAAAAGCCATAGGCGCTCCATACCTGGGTTGTATTAAGACCTGTTGGAGATGAGGTGGCATTTCCACCGAGTTGAAAGTATGGGTGTGCGTCCCATTTTTGGCCTGTGCCTGTTGCATATATGGCAGGCATGGAAATGCAGGATATCATCAATAGAGATACTAAAACAAGTACAGATGTGGCAAGGTTTCTGTTCAACTTTGAGTTTTTCCAAGTTTTTTACATAAAAGAACAACTCAGCTTAAACTGCCAATTATGTTTAAAACTATTATCAGAATCTGGAAAAAACCCTTCTCTCACAAGTCAGGTCCGCCAAAAAAGTAGACGACAACTAGTTCTTGCGTATTGCCATGGAACTTGTGGTCGGTATTTTTTGCCACAAAGTATGACATTCCTTGTGATATTTTGTAATCCCTTCCATCTATGTCAAGAAAGCCGTCACCTGTTACGACATAATACACCTCATCGCTGTCATGCGAGGCCTGCGCATCTTCCTGTCCAGGGGCCAGATTGAGAATGCCGGCTGCAATGTTTTTGCGGTTTAAAAATGTGTGAAAATACAACTTGGATTTTGCCATCTCTTTTAGGTATTTTTTTGTATCAAACTCTATCTTCAATGGTTTTTCTTGCAACCCAAGTCTTAATTATTCTAACGCATGCCAGTATCTAGCTTTTTTATCTTTTCTTCAAATCTTGCAACAATGTGGGCAATCTTGGAGTTTTTACCATCATCTTTTCGAAGTAGATAATACAGCTCTTCAGTTGCTGCATGATAGTCCACTCCAATGGTTTGTGCAAGATAAAGCGACATGTAGCTTAGCAGTAACTTTCGCAGTATGACATCATGTGTTGTATGCTGCAAGTCTGATGTAAGCTCATCGAGGATATTTGCAAAGTATGCTTCAAGGTAACTGTCCTTTGATTCTCGCTCCCGTGCTGCAAATGTGCCTCCCATCCCGCGCTCTGTCATGTGTATCTGCTCTACAGTCTCGATAAGCTCAGAGTTTAGTTCAGGGTCTCCTGTTAGAACCTCAGACATTAGGTCTGCTGCATCCTGCTCTGACCTACCTGACTTTAGTTTTAATGAAAATATTACGTGGCATGCCACACAGCCTTGGTGCAGTTCGACCTCGTGTTTTTTTATCTGGTCAAGTGTTTCACGAATTACAGTCTCAGCTTCTCTTTGGTTCATTGAAAAATCAATATAGTTTGAGATAATAAATTCCAAAGATTAAATATACAAAAAATTACTCAAAAGTGTTTGACAGGACAAAAGATAGACGGGATTATAGTTGCAAACTCTGTCAAGGATTTGGTCAGGGCATCAGTTGCCGAGCTAAAAAAAGATGGCGTAGAGCCATGCCTTGCAACTATTCTGATTGGAGACGACATGGCATCCTCGTCATATGTTACATCCAAGCAAAAAGACTGCGCAGATGTTGGCATTACAACAAAAGACCACAGGCTGCCGCATGAATTTACCCAGATGGAGCTTGACAGTTTGATCGACCTGCTAAATAATGATAAAACAGTTCATGGAATATTGGTCCAGCTGCCTCTGCCAGGACAATTAGACGAGTTTTCAACCACATCTCGCATATCTCCGATAAAAGATGTTGACGGGCTCACGCCATACAACGCAGGACTCTTGGCATCAGGCAGGGCAATTTTGAAGCCATGCACCCCGCTTGGGATAATGGAACTCATTGATTACTATAACATCGATTTGTCTGGAAAAAATGTTGTCATCATAAACAGGAGCAGCTTGGTTGGCAAGCCGCTCTATCATTTAATGCTTGAAAAAAATGCAACTGTTACTACGTGTCACTCTAAGACAAGGAACTTGGTAGACCACTGCCGTACCGCAGATATTGTAGTCACTGCAGTAGGAGACAGGTCTAGGTTTACCCTGACTGGTGACATGATACGAGAGGGCGCAGTTGTAATTGACATTGGTACTAGCCGGGTAAATGGCAAGTTGGCTGGAGACGCAGACTATGACAATATAATCACAAAGGCATCATATGCCACACCTGTTCCAGGAGGCGTGGGGCCCATGACTAGAGCGATGCTTTTAAGAAACACTGTCACTGCAGCTTCAATCAGTAAGGGATTTGTCACAAACCGTTGAAAAGGCGCAGCTTCGCAAACAACTTTTAGACCAGCGAGATGGCACCTCGCTTGATTTTATCAAGATAGCAAGCGGCAAGATTCGCGACAACCTGCGAAAGATAGAGTATTACAGAAATGCTGCAAGCATTGGAGTATACTTTGCAGTAGGAAGCGAGGTTCGCACGCAAGATATAATGCAGGAGATACTAAATGCCGGAAAGGATCTCTCCCTTCCAAGGGTTGAAAAAAATGATCTGGTCTTCAAAAAGATATCTAGTTTCTCAGACCTTGAGATGGGCAACTTTTCTGTGATGGAGCCAAAGGAGCGGTGCGAGACGGTAAAGAGGATTGATGTCATACTGGTGCCTGCAATTGCGCTTGCACGAGATGGCTATAGGTTGGGATATGGTTTTGGGTATTATGACAGGTATCTGAACGGCAAGCGCTCACAAAAAATTGCGTTATCATACTCGAAACAGGTGGTAAAGGCAATGCCCCATGACTCACATGACGTCAGGATGGACTGTATCGTTACAGAAGACAAGATAATTTATCCTACTGTTTGACTTGCAAAACATCTAAACCTGTTTTTGATTCAAAACAATAGATTGTATCAATAGTTAAGACGGTCCAGTGGACTAGTGACCATCATGGTCGTATTTCTGGGCCCACTTTTGTAGAAATGTCAATTTCATGTTCAATTTAATAGAAAAATTATAAAATCAATTAAGTCGTTATACCATCACTTCTCTACAAAAGTACATTTCTTCTCAGAAGGCAGCTTGTATACTATCTTGCATTTTTTACAAAAGTACATGTTCTCGACCTTTTCTTTTCTTCCACCCACATACAGAGAGAAGCAGTGTCGCTTGCACTCTGTACAGATTGGGTTTTGGTGTGTGAGTTCGCCCTCAAAAATGCGGATGCTCACTTTTCTTCCTCCTTGACGTCTGATCTCAAAAGATCCTCGAGTCCTTGTAGAAAACTCTCTTGATTGAGTACTTCTTTCTGTATCCTTTGCTGCTTGTCACATGCCTTTTTCAATTGACGGTCTACGTATGTTTGTGTCTGTTGTAGGTCCTGTACCGTATCAATGCTGTTTTCATTGATCTTCTGAAGTGTTTCAAGTATCTGGCGATACTCACTCCCACTTATCCACTGTGTCAAGGCCTTTGAGATCTGCCCTATTCTCATAAGTTCTTGTTCCTTGCTGCCTATGTACTGCTCAGTTTCGTACATGTGGATTACCACCTGTCTTAGTGCAGCATAGATTGCCCTAGCATACTGTGGTTGTACGACAAAGTACAGGAAACCATTGTTGTGGTAGACTTCGCCGGATGGATTCACTCGTTTTGGAAGTTTCCTCGATACAAGGATCCCCACTTTTGTAGAGTCATGTTCCATGTTCTTCTCTAGTTGTTCAAGATATTCGCTTGACCAACTCTTTGTATCTTTGACACTGACGCTTATCTTGCCTACCTGGTTCTTTCTGTCAAAGACTGTGGCAATTATGTCGGTCCCATGTTTTGCAGCCTGTGAGGCGTCAAACTCATCTTGTATGAAGGTTTGTCTGAGATCTTCTGCCGTCACTATCTCAGAAACTTCACCTATTCCAGGACCCGCTAATTTCTCGCTTAGGATCCTTAGGATCGCATTGTTGTCGTCCATTTTTTGACCAAACGTACTACTGAAGCTCTGTAAAACTTGACTTACAGACAATTCAATGCTTGTTGTGGTTGGATCCATTCTCTGACTGACGTATTCTGCGATGGTAAGCATTGTTCCTAGTGAGCCGTCTTTTACAAATTGACATACTCGCATAAGTTCTTCTGGGGTCAATCCAGCTCTTCCAAGGTCATGGATGTTTGTAGGTTGTCCGCAAATAGGACATTCTACTTGCTCTGTATTGACTTCCATTACAATACTACCTCCGAAGTCTTGGCAGAGAATTTTCTACATTCTCTGCACCATGATTGCACTCGGAGTGTTCCATTATCCATGTTCCTCATCCCAAAGATACTTTGGATTGAAACAAGTCCCGAGGAGGATATTCCACAGTGTGGACATGTAGCAGGATCTTTTACTTTGTTTTGAATCCCGCTGATTTTGTTTGGAAGGTTTGTACCCTCTTTTACCGGCATTCTTCCGACCGGACTTTCTGCAGGAGAGTGCTTCCTGACCTCATTTTCTATGATTTGTTGTCTGTTGTTATTCAACATGGAGTCTGTTGGGAAGCCTAGACTACCATCAAATCGGAGAATTTGTGTTACAAATCATAATCCACGTTCTAAGAACAAGTGAAAAGGTTCTATCGACAGTACCAAAGGTACGATCTAATTAAATAGAAAATTTCGATTTTTATGATGAAGCGATTTGCCAGATAAAACCAAAAGAGAATCAGGATACGGGTTTAAGAAATTATTTTCAGAATTTAATGAAGATACTCGAGAGATTATAGAAACTGGGATACAAAGAGGTTTTCTAGGTGATTATGATGAAGCTATAGAATATTTCGATGGGTCCTAAATCGCAAGTTTCCAACTAGCAAGGATACAAAAGTAGAAGCATACTTCTACAAAGCTGCCGCATTACAGAACATTGACAGGCTAGAGGAGGCCTTGTCAACATATGATAAGATTATAGAAATGTCACCAAAATTATCTGAGGCATGGAATAACAAAGGGACTGTACTCTATGATCTTGGGCGATACGAAGAAGCCATATCTGCATATGACAGGTCGTTCGAGCTTGACGATAAGAAATCCATACTTGCTCTGACCAACAAAGCTAAGGCTTTGGGAGATGGCGGGAAGACTAGAGAATCTTTGGCAATGTTTGACCAAGTACTACAAATGGATCCAGAGAATTTTTATGCAGTATTAGGGAGGGCGAAAGCGCTAGAAGAACTTTTGCAAAGTGACGAAGCAATTCAAATTTATAATAAAGTCTTGAATATCGATGCGGATAATATTGAGGCACTTGTGGGGAAAGGCATATCGCTCATGGATATTGAGAAATACGAGGAGGCCCTGGATTGTTTCGAAAAAGCTTTGAACATTGATCCTACTGATGAACTAGCTTGGTACAACAAAGCTTGCGTTCTATCTTTACTGAATAAGAAGGATGATGCTCTTGATGCGTTAACTGTAGCAACATCCATAGAACCCAAGAATCTGATAGATTTGGTAGATGAAAATGATTTTGGCAGTATTAGAACTACCGAGCGATTCAAGAAATTACTCGAACAGGGGGTTAATTCCAGAGAAGGAATCTAATTTCAACAATTCGTTGTTTCCATCATGCATTTCTTTCAAAGCAAATGCCACTTTCCTACCCTTTTCTAATAATTGATAAACAGTTACATTCGCGGCCTCGTCTGATTCTTTCTTTTCTATCCATCCCCATTCACACAATTCATTCAAAGTATTTGCAAGTGAAATCCATTTTTGCCCTCTTAAACCAGCTCTTTCATCATTCATCATTTTATTCTGATTTGCTTTTGGCACTGAAAGAAGATATGTGACCACCTTCAATCGTACATTATCCTTGTATACGTAAGTC
>JBOGRA010000023.1:0-18994 GCA_050749325.1 Nitrosotalea sp.
CTTGGCTATGATTCCAAGTACGAGTCTTCAATTGAGGATTCAGAATTGATCAAATTTGCAGAGAATCAAAGGCGTGTCATAGTTACAAAAGACGAAAATCTTTCTAAAAGTGCTGAAAAGATAGGCGATATTACGACAGTCCTCATTAGAGGAAATGATGAGATTGAGCAGCTAATCCAGATTGCAAAAAAGATCGATCTTTCAAATTTTGTAGTTGATACCAACTCTTCAAGATGTGTCAATTGTAATGGAAAAATCGAGGCAATTGATAAAATACGGATCATGGAGAAGGTTCCGCTCAGAATTTATGAAAGGCAGGAAAAATTTTGGACCTGTAAGGGTTGCAAAAAAATTTACTGGGAAGGAACTCATTTGGTGAAGATTCAAGAGTTTGTAGAAAAACTAAACCAGAGATTGAAATGAGTGCAATATCTGATAATGATGGAGAGCTGCTTGTCAGGACAGCAAGATCAGTTGTCACGGAATATCTCCAAACCGGAAAGAGACCAGTACTTTCTAGTGAAATCAAATCTAGATTTTCCTTCAACTCTGGAGTATTTGTTACTCTAAACAAAGAAGAAAATCTCAGAGGTTGTATAGGATTTCCAACACCAGATAGAAAACTATGTCAATCTCTTTTGGATGCATCTATAGCATCAGCAACAGAAGATCCTCGGTTTTTGCCCGTAAAATATGATGAATTGGACAAGATTACTTTTGAGGTAACAATTTTGACTCCTCCCGAAGTGGTAAAGGTACAAGACCCATCAGAGTATCTATCTAAGATAAGGGTTGGTAGAGACGGATTAATTGTAAAATGGGAGTCCGGTTCTGGTCTTCTGCTTCCTCAGGTCCCTGTAGAATACGGATGGAATGAAGAAGAGTTTCTATCTCATACATGTGATAAGGCAGGGGCTCCATCTGACTATTGGAAGAAAAAAGGCTCCATGGTTTTACGATTCGAGGGGATTGTATTCAAAGAAACAGAACCAAATGGTCCAGTAGTACAAGTAGAACTATAGTATCTTGCCTTCTATTGCATCAACTGTGACCTCTTGACCATCCTTCAAGGATTCATAGTCTTTCTTTTCTGCCACAACCAATGGAATATTTGAGATTGCACAACCCGATGCTGTTGTAATATCTGCCTTGAGACAGATCATTGCAAGTGGTGCACATTTGTTGTATTTTAGTGAGTAAATTGTATATGCACCGACACTACTGCCTATACCTTTTGGAAATACAAGAATCCTGTCTCCCACAAATTTGTCAAAGAGATCATGATTCTTGTCCCGTATCCTTCCCGTTATCTTGTCTACACCCCCAAGAAAATTCACTGGATTTTCTGCGCAAAGTACAGTGCCTTTTGCTTTTCCCCTAACGATTATCCTTGCATTCATTTTGTCTCCTCTTGAACAATTTTATCAAGACTTTTTAGATTGACATCTACACCATTTGATGTTCTCAGATAATATGCTCCCTTGACGCTGTTTGTAATGACAGAATCAACATCTTCTTTGTCTATGAGCGGAGTCAGGCATATGCAGCAATCATATAGTACTTCTGCACCAGCTCGTCTTAGCTCTTTATCATAATCAAGATTTCTAATCTGTCCTTTTATGGCCCGTGGGCAGAAAATCATGCAACGTTTTCTAAATGATCGCCCCTTTAGTTTAGTTGTCAGATCTGATATTTCCTCCAGTCCAAGTTGTGGGCTTCCCAGCGTAATAACATCGCCTGATTCTGCCGTATTTAGTTCGTCTTTGACATTTTTCATCTCTTTATCATCAAAGTCTATCTTTTCTCCCCCCTCTCCCTCTCCCAAAGTAAACATACCACAGCTTCCAGATGTTCCCATTCCCGCGCATAATGATTTGCAGCTACGTCTATCTAGTTCTTTTACGCCAGATATAGCAACTGAGCTTCCTGCTTCCTTTCCCGCAAAATATCCCAACAAACCATATGTCAGTTCATCTTTCTGTTTGGTCTTCATTCTTATGGTAAGATTTGGTTTTCTACTTTCATTGTCTCGTAAATCAGAGTAGATGCTTTTTCCAGTAATTGCACTCGCTAGTGCACTGAACGCACTTTCTTTGTTAGTTTTTAGGGCAGAAATTGAATTTGCATAAATGGCAGCATTACTTTCTGCAAAAGATACTTGGGTTCCTTTTTTTGGGAGCTCAAATATTTCATATGGAATGCAAGAAAAAGATGGCATGGCGCCCATCTTCTCATACGATTGTCTGATGCTATTTTGTTTTTTGATAAATTCCTCACCGAGTTCAAACTTTGAAACACTATCAGAATCAAACCCCATTGGGTTTACAGTGGTTTTTATCTTAAATTTTGCATCTTTGCTAAGATGTGAAAGAAATTCCTCCCCTGCATCACCTATTGTGTTGTAATTTACTCCAGATAGATGAGCCCACTCCACTGGAATCAATTTGTCTGCCCCTGTAGCTTCACCTATTGCCACAAGAACTCTGTATGCAAGTGCAAGAGTTTCTCCATGCTTTCCAGCAAGTGCAGATTCTTCTTCTTTTGTTAGCTCCAATATGATGATCTTGTTATAACAGATATAATACTTTATGATCAAATGTGATCAGTTGGATAAGATAGAAAAAATTCTAGATGGAATGATAAATACAATGGATGCCGTCAAGCCACCCCGAATGACTGCATTACGGCAATTGCGTGAAGCTGAAAATGGAAGCCCTTTGAGCATTCTTATTGGAACAATACTTTCAGCACGAACAAGAGATGAAAATACATCTGCAGTGGTCAGAAAATTATTTTCACGATACAAGACAGCCCATGCCCTTGCAAGCGCAAAGATTTCAGATGTTGAAAAGATTATCAAATCAACAGGATTTTATCACGTAAAGGCAAAGCGCATAATAGAAGTAGCTACCATAATAGATTCAAGGTATTCTGGCAAAGTGCCACAAACATTGGACAAGCTAGTTGAGCTGCCAGGTGTGGGCCGGAAAACTGCAAATTGTGTTCTGGTGTATGCGTTTGACAAGCCTGCCATACCTGTAGATACACATGTGCATAGAATTTCAAACAGGATTGGACTTGTTCAGACAAAGACTCCCGAAGATACAGAGACTGAACTAATGAAAAAAATTCCAAGAAAACACTGGATTCGGATAAATGATACATTTGTCATGTATGGCCAGAATATCTGTAAACCAATATCTCCAATGTGTACAGTCTGTAAGATAAAAAAAGAGTGTAATTATTACAAAACTATCGCTTCTTAGTCTTCATTAAAATGCCAATCAAGACCCCAGTTACTCCAACTATAACAAATGGCAAGTAGAAGATTGGGTTTTGTGCAGGATCTCCTGAAACTATATTTATGGAAATGCTTCCTGAGGATGTGGCTGGAGGGTCAGAGGTAGAGTCCAGTCCCGACGCTGTAATATCCCTTACTGTAAACCCTGCTACATCCAAATTGTCAACAAGCACCTGCTGGCCTATTGACGCAGATAGTCCACCATTACTGGTGTGTTGTACTGTTACGATCTGGCCTGGGCTCCATCCACCTGTCCTTTCATCTAGAATCACAAAGTATCCATCAGTTGGTGTATTGACAGCTACCCATAATCTATTATTGGGAGGACTGCCCATCCCAACCTCGATGAATTTCTGTTCAGTAGTATTTTCGTAAAGTCTGATTATAGCATTGCCGTTTGGATTTGCATATGTGAGCTTATTTTCCATGGTAAGTTGCCAATTAGTAACATGTTCATGTGGTAGCTTGAAGACAGTGCCATTATCTCTTATAACATTAAATGCGGCAGCAGGTATCTCTACTGTATCATAATGTACCGATTTATTCATCGTAGCTTCTTGAGCATATACCGGTAAAAGTGGCGTTACCAGTAAAAGTGCAGCAAGTGCCAGACTACGCATAAGATGAGCTTGATTCATTTCAATAAAAATCTAGTCGACAAATGGATTATTCCAATCCATAAGGATCTTCGATACCTCAGGTCGGATCATGTATTCTGATGGACTTTGTTTTTCAAGGATCATCGTCCTAAGCTTTGTACCACTAAGCTGTTCTTGAAATTCCTGTCCGTGTGGACAGTTTCTTTCACTTGCAAATGACAGACATTTTTTGCAATAAAAGAAGGCAGGATAGAATATGGGTTCAATTCCAATGTCAGGATAATTGTCAAATATTCTCTGGGAAGCAAAGGGATCATAGTAATTGCCCACACCAGCGTGATCTCTACCTATTATGATATTAGTGCATCCAAAGTTCTTTCTCATTATGGCATGATGAATAGCTTCCTTTGGACCTGCATATCTCATCTCTGTGTGTAGTGTAGCAAGATGGCAGCGATTTTGTGGATAGTAGTACTTGATCAGTGTCTCATAGGCTGTAACTATTACTTCATCCTTGTAATCGCCTGATTTTTTCTTTCCTATTAGAGGATTAACAAAAAGCCCGTCATGTGTATTCAGTGATGCCTTTTGAAGCATCTCATGTGCAACATGTGGCACATTTCTAGTTTGAAATCCAACTATTGTCTTCCACCCTGCCTTCTCAAATAGTTCTCTTGTTTCTCTTGGGGTTTTTCTGTATCTACGAATTGGCGTTTCTGCAGGTCTTGCAATATAATCAATTTTGCCCCCAACTAGAGATTCTTTCATCGACATTGTTTTTGCTACTCCGGGATGTTTTTCATCAGTTGTACCATAAACTCCCTTTGCTGTTGCATTTTTATCAAAGGTGTAGATCTCTTCCACATGCAAGACTGCAAATTTTGTACCGTTAACACTTAGTGCAACGTCTTTTGCATCTTTCATCTTTGTTGCAGTTTCTTTATCAACATCAAGCACTATTGGAACTGTCCAGGGAAGATCATTTGCTAATCTTCCCTTTGTGATTACATTCTCAAAATCTTCTCGTAGAAGAAATCCCTCAAGTGGGCTGAATATACCATCAGATATATTTTCAATATCACTTGCCAGATCAGCATTGACTTGTATCGAAAACAGGCTATCTTGGTTTTTGTTTATAGATCTGTTTACTAGCTTACCGCCATGTGGTTGCGCAGTACCCATATCATTTACCTAGAATGTTACTTTCCGTGTTCCGCATGCAATCCACATTCTTTTTGGGGATCTGTTTCCCACCACCAACGTCCTGCCCGTAATGGTTCCCCCGGTTTGATTGCACGTGTGCAAGGTTCACATCCTATGCTAGGATATCCCTTGTCGTGAAGTTTGTTGTAAGGCACGCCATTATTCTTAATGTAATCCCAAGTTTGCTCCCAAGTCCATTCAATTATCGGATTTACTTTTATGATACCATTGTGTTGCGGATCAATCTCAATTCTTTGTACGTTAGACCTCACTTCAGTTTGGTCAGCTCTTAGTCCAGTTATCCATCCATCTACGGTTGAAAGCATTTTCTTGAGTGGATGAACTTTTCTGATGCCACAACATAATTTACGATTTACCATACTCTGATAAAATAAGTTCATGCCATTGACATGAACCATTTGTTCAACTTCATTGGAATCTGGAAACATTACTTCGATGTTCATGTTGTACTTGTTTCTTATCTCATCCATGACATCATATGTCTCTTGATTTAATCTGCCAGTATCAAGCGTAAAGATCCTAGATTTTGGGTTTATTTTCATCATCATATCGATTACTACAACGTCCTCTGCTCCAAAACTTGATGCCATGGCTATTTTGGGGTGAAGATTATCTAATGCCCATTTGAGAACATCTTGTGGCGTCTTTAGTTTTTCGTTTAACTGCTGTATCTGTTCAGCAGTGAAGTTATGCATAAGAAAACGCATTCATTTTGGTCATATAATTATTTAGGTTGATTTTCTATCCTAGAATTATAAATGAGTCAAAACATTGGAAACAGAATGAGTGAGAAGACTGTACTGGTTGTTTTTCCATCCGTTTTCTCATTAAATAAGATGAATGATTTAGAAACAGGCATCTCGACGATTCTCAAGATCAAAAAGCAGAGCTTCACGTGTGTACGAAAGAATGATTCTGTGATAATAGTAGAAGCAAATGATCCTGTTTTTGCTTCCTCTGCAATTGGATCACTTTTTGGTATTGACCGAATAGCTATTGCAAAAGAGGTTAAGAACCAGTTCGATACCGTACTTTCCACAATTACAAGCACAAGCATGAATTTGTTGTTGAAAGGTGAGAAATTTTACATCAAGGTTGAAGGAAAAGCTACAGACTATTTGACAAAAGATTTGGAGGTTGCTGCAACTTCATCTTTAATCGAGAGGGCAATCGATCTGCAAGCAAAGCCCGGTTTGGAATTAGATCAAAGCAGATTACTTTACACATATCTTACAGAATCGTATGCCTATGTTTGCATTTTTGTAGATAAGGGACTTGGAGGAATTCCATATAGTTCTCAAAAAGAACCCATACTTTGTTGCATGTATGATGAGTTATCTGCGATAGCATGTCTGCAGAGCATCAAAATGGGTTTTGATTTAAAGATGTTAGTAAGCTACTCAAGCGATTCAGATCTTCTCAAGATAGCTAAAATGATAAACAGGATGTTACCATCAATCGTTCAAGAAAAAATTACGCTTCAGTTCTGTAAAATGCCCAAGACTCAAGACCAATTAATGAAAATTCTAGCAATGATTTATCTCATGGTATCCATTGCATCATCCAAAAAAATCAAGCGTATAGCATTACCAATCTTGCCCTTTGCATTTCCTATATGGTTTATAGAAGATAGTATGAAAGTTGTTTCTCAGAAGAACTTGATGCCATGGCTTCCACTTGCTGGCATGGATTCAAGTATTCTTGAAAATTCTAGGCAGATAGGGCTGGAAAAGTATATTACAAATCTAGAGAGCTTGTGTAAATCAAAATTTACCAAAAGAAACATTCCAAAAAAGAAAATTCAAAAAAACGTTAGCGCTGCGCTAAAAAGTCTTCAATCAATATCGTTAACTGTGGGACCAAAAAATGTACATGATATAATTGATTCCCTGAGAATGAATCACTGAGAATTTAAGTAGGACTAATTTAGTTGCATGCATGAAAAAGATAGGTGGATTCATTAATCCATGGGGAAATGGCCATTTCACCAGAATGATGGCCCTTGATGACGTGATTCGTCAAAACGTAAAAGATGATCTTGATATTCATTATTCAAGTAGCGGAGAAATTTACCAAAAGCTACTCAAGAGATTTCCTACAAAAAAGGAAAATCTTCACAACATAGTAATTCCTACACCCATTGATGGCAAATGCGGCCCAAGCATTACTTTATCTTTATTTAACATTCTTCTCCCTGTTGCAGGCAGAAAACCTCTTGTTTCTGTGATGGCAAAATACCTAATCGCTGAAGGAAAATTGTATGATAAGCAGAAATTTGATCTTGTTATTAATGATGGGGATGTTGGCTCAAACATCATAGCAGAAAAGAGAAATGTCAAGTCCATCTTTATTACAAATCAATTCAGACCTAAGCTTTGGGTATCACGATCCTTTTTTTATCCAGCAGTAATGTACATATCAAAGAAAATTGCAAAGGCTTCAAAGATAGTTGTTGCAGATTCTCCCCCTCCTTACACCATATGTGAATACAACCTAAACTTTCCTGAAAGATTAAAGAAAAAAATAGTGTATGCGGGGCATTTTTCAAACAGTGCTACAATTAATCATGGCCCCAAGTCAGATTTGGAGAAATTGATTGAAAAAAAAGATGATTTCGGATACTGGATGATAACTGGTAACAAGTCAACAAACAAGGCAACATCTGCCAAATATGAAAAGGTCTTTCATGCAACTGAAATGAATAATGAGAGGAGGATTGTCTCACATGCAAAAAATGACCCTTCCTTGGATAAGGTGCTTGGTAAGAACGGTAAGATATACTCAATTTCTGAAGCATTTGAGAAAAATATCGACTGGATTCAGATAGATGTAGGATTTCTCTCTGAACAAGAAAAAGACATTGTCTTGAATTTGTGTAAATATGCCGTGATAAATGGCTCTCATACTGCAATGGGGGAGATATTAGGTGCAAAGGCAAAACCAATCATAGGAATTCCTGTCTATGATGAACATACAAACCAGATAAAATGGGCCGAAGAGAGAAATCTTGGTATTCTTGCTACTACCACCAAGCAAACAGTGGGTGCGGTTTCTGAAATACACAACAACTACAACAAGTATCAGGAAAACCTGGTAGAATTTGCCAAAAACTATGACAGAAATGGAACTAGGAAAACTGCAAAGATCATTTCCGAAATGCTAGAAGACTAGAAAGAAATATAATTTTTAAAATATAATTTCAAATTCTGGTACGCGGCATTTTTCGATGGGCGAACTGACCAATTAGGGATGAAGACATAGACCGCGTACCAGAAACTAGCAAAAGCTTTTATGGATAACTCTAGTGATCGCGTCATTGACCGAGTGTCCTGAGTGTGCAGCCAAGCAGGTTCAGATAGAAATGAAATTCGATCCTAACACAAAGCATTTCATTTGTAAAAAATGTGGATTGTTTGCCACCAGAGAACAGATAAGTGATATAAAATACAGATTAAATAAACGCGAGAAGACACGAGAAGATAAACATGATGAATATCGCGACTGGTGGCAATCAAGTAAGAAAGAAAAACAGGGTTAATTACAAAGGTGAGCAGTGATGACTAAAGAAATTCCAAAGTGGGCACAAGACGAGATAAAAAATGCCAAGTTTGGAAAACCAGAGACAGTCACAAGAACAGGTTACATACTTGAGATATACGACAAGGACATGAAATTAGACACTCAGGTTTACGAAGCTGTTGAAGATGGCAGAAAAATCATAGAGGGTATGGGTTTGCCAAAAAAGATCAAACCGTCGGACCTTATGAAAGGTGTGGTTTATGAATTCACAATCAATGCTTACAAGGCGCCCTTAGGCAAAAAACTCATAGAATTCCTCAAAAAAGAGATGGAAATCGACATGGACGCGATATATCAATTTGATCTTGCAAGCCTTGAGATGATGGATGTTGATTCGGATTCTGCCAGCTCCGAGGAACCAGAGGAATAAAGTACAGAATTTAATTTATTTTTGATCTTCTAAAGATTATACCAACTATTGGATTTATCATATATGGAAAGGTCTGCTTGAACCATATAGCTATTCTTACAAATTGAGGAACCACAATCTCAAGCCTGGGTGAAGTGGAAGCTCTTACAACAGCTTTTGCTACAGTATTTGCGCTAAGGGCAGTGGTATATCTTGGCATTTTGTTAAATGAATTATGATTAAAGAAGCTAGTTTTTACCATTATTGGGCTTACGACTGTTATTCCTACACCACTTCCTTTCAGCTCATGATATATCGATTCTGAAAAACCCAACATTGCAAACTTGGATGCACAATAACCGGCCATTCCAGGAATACCAAAACTTGCAGCGACCGAAGCCACATTTACTATATGACCAGATTTCTGGTCTAGCATTTTTGGCAAAAAAGTCTTGGTACAATACACCATACCGAGATAATTTGTTCCCATCTGTGACTCTATTTCTTCTGCCTTGAGATCATCAAACATACCATAAATTCCAAAACCTGCATTGTTTACAAGTATATCAATAGTGCCAAATTTTTCTAAGACTTGCTCACTCATTTGATTTACTTGGTCCTTTTGAGATACATCACAAACACACACAAGAACTTCAATTTGATACTTGGAGAGTTCTTTTGCGACTTGCTCAAGCTTGTCCTTATCCCTTGAAACAAGCACAACAGAAGCATGTAATTTAGCAAATTCTAGCGCAGCTTCTTTTCCAATGCCGCTTGATGCACCAGTGATTACAACTATTTTTCCTGAGTAATTCACAATGAAAAAGTAAAGATGGTGAAGATAAAGTGCTTTCTATGTCGTCTTTTGGTTTTTGATACTTGGGTATACTACCTTCATGAGAAATAGCCAACTTATGACCAAGCCTACGTGATAAGTTGCGATCCTCCAAGCTATGATGATATTCCACTGAAGGCTATCCTTTGCAGCTTCATACGTTAACGTATTCAGATGCCCTAGATAGGCCCATATGGCAAACTCGGTCAGACCAGAGCCACCAATAGTTACTGGAAGATTTCCTATTGCATTTGCGGCCATCGTAGCCATTAGAGAATGGAAAAAATTTATGACAAAACCCGCCCCATTTGCAATTATCATAAACGAAAGTCCATAAAATGACCAAGTGAATATAGAAATTATCATTGATACTACAAAGGCTTTTTTCATTTGTTGGTTGTGCCGCGTTTCCCTACTCATATCACAAATTTCTTTCATCCAAAGATTTGTCTTTTCAATATATTGCAAAGAACGGCCTTTTCCCACTCTTGCAGCAATTCTTGAAATCAATCCCGGTACCTGAAACGTTCTTTTAGACGATAAGAAAAAAAGCGTAGCCCAAACCCCTGTTATGGGCAAACTAACTGCAAGTATGGCTATACCTACTACATATGCTCCATAGGAAAAGGAAAAGGCTGCAGCGGTAATAGCAAATATTCCCGCTACCAAAACCTCTGTTACGATCTCCACAATTGTAACGTAGGATGCTTTCCCAACTGGTACACCTTTCTTACTTAACCACATAATTCTTACCAACTCTCCCCCCACAAAAGAGGGGGTTGTTGATGTAACAAACTCACTGCCTATCCTTACCGAAATTATTCTCCAGTTTACATCTATTGGTCCTAAAAATTTCTTGACTAAATAATTGAATTTCAAACCTTGAGTAAATAGCTTACAAGCCATAGCAAACGCGGCTCCAATAAATGGTACCATGCCTACCGCAAGCAGATTTGCAAGACTAACATTAAACGTAGCAGCAATAATCAGAAATGGAATTATACTTACAGGCAGTGCCAATAGTTTCCAATTCATAGCATGCTCTATTCATGGATGGAAATATAAGCCCAACATAATAATTGATCAAAAATGAAAGTGATTTTTCTTGTAGGAACTGCTGGATCTGGAAAATCTCTGCTGACTTCAAAAATTCTTGATTATTATACTAGAAATGGTCATTTTGTTGGAATATTAAATTTGGATCCTGGAGTGGAAAATCTTCCATACACATGTGATGTGGATGTGAGAGATTATGTGGATATTGTATCAATAATGAGACAGTATGACCTAGGTCCAAATGGATCCATGATCATGGCAAACGATCTCATTGCTTCCAAGATTGATGAGTTACAACGAGAGATAGATAATGTGAACCCAGATTATTTGATAGTAGATACCCCAGGTCAAATTGAGTTATTTGCATATAGAGCTAGTGGACTCTTTTTTGTGCAAAATCTAAGCGCGGAACAAAAAACCTCAATATTTCTTCATGACGGCTCTCTTATTACAACAGCAGTTAATTTTGTATCAATAGCATTACTTGCAACATCTGTTAAACTGAGATTAGGTTTATCCCAAGTAAATGTGATAACAAAAGTAGATCTCATAGAAGACAAAATTAAAGACATGCTAAAATGGTCTTCAAACATGGCAAGCCTTGAAGAGGCCATTGCAAAAGAATCAGACGGTGAGATCTATGCTCTTACCTCAAATCTTTTGAGGGGTATGAATTTGGGCGGACTTGCTCAAGGATTGATTCCCATTTCAAATGCTACAGGAGATGGCATGATTAACCTTCATGCAGCATTGAGCAGAATTCTTAACATGGGAGAAGAGATGGAAGATTATGGTTGAAAGCGTAACTGTAAAAGCTCCATGTTCTACTGCTAATCTTGGTCCAGGGTTTGATGTTTTTGGATTGGCATTAGATGCATATTATGATCAAATCCAGTTAAAAAAGGAAGGTAAAGGAATCAAAATTCAAAGTCTTGATTCTGTACCCATTGAACCTGAAAAAAATTCTGCAGGAATTGTAATAAAAGAGATGACTAGAAAATTTAAAATAAAAACTGGCCTAGTCCTGAAAATTAAGAAGGGAGTACCAACAGGATTTGGCATGGGTAGCAGTGCAGCCTCAGCAGCTGCTGCAGCTGTTGCCTTTGATGCCTTGTTCAAATTGAAACTTGATAGAATTGACTTGGTCAAATATGCAGGACTAGGCGAGATGGCTAGTGCAGGATCAGTTCATTACGATAATGTTGCCGCATCAGTTATGGGGGGATTTGTTATAGTAAGAACAGATCCGTTCAATGTAATAAAGATCGATCCCCCAAAAGACTTGATTCTTTGTGTGGCTATTCCAAAAATTCACGTACCACAGAAAAAGACAAAAATGTCAAGGAAAGTTCTTCCAAAACAAGTAAAACTCTCAGATCATGTCAAGAATCTCTCTAACGCATCGACATTAACTGTAGGATTTATGAGAAAAGATGTCAAATTGATAGGCAATTCCATAAATGACACAATAGTGGAACCTGCAAGAAAACATTTGATTCCAGGTTTTGATAAAGTAAAGAATAATGCCTTAGATGCAGGTGCTATGGGGGTAACAATTAGTGGAGCTGGGCCATCGGTGATTGCTTTTACATCAACATCTGGCAATACTAAAAAAATATTGAACTCTATGAAAAAGGGATTTGCTTCAGCCAAGACAGAGTGTACAACGGTAATATGCAAACCAAGCAGAGGAGCCTCTGTTATCTAGTTATTTTTTATGTAGAAAAGAGTTCATTCTATCTTCTCTTTCCTTGGTTGAAAAACAAAGAGACCATGAATAAATTTCGAGCTTGAGCCCAGTATCTAAACTTGCATCCATTCCCTTATTGACAAGCATTTTAGAGATTCCAACTGCAAAACTACTGTTTTTTGCAACATTTTCAGCGTAAGATTTGGTTTCGGAAAGTAGAGTTTCAGATGAAAAAACTTTGTTGACTAGACCCATCGACAAAGCTTCCTCTGCACTGATTCTCCTGCCTGAGAAAATCAAGTCTTTTGCTCTTGCAGGGCCCACAATTCGCAACAGCCTTTGTGTACCTCCCCACCCTGGGCAGATACCTAATGTTACTTCTGGTTGGCCTAGATGTGCATTTGGTGATGCAAACCTAATATCACAAGAGAGTGCCAGCTCACAGCCTCCTCCAAGTGCATAGCCATTTATTGCAGCTATTACTGGTTTTTCCAATTTTTCTATCTTGTTTAGAACCTCATGGCCCCTGAGTGCATATTTTTCTGCTTCTGTAGGACCAATCTTGCTCATGTATTCAATATCTGCACCTGCCGAGAATGCTTTTTGTCCGGCTCCTGTAATAATGATCACTTTTGACGAGTCTTTCTCCAATTCATCTAAAACTGAGATAAACTCATTCATGACTTCAAGACTCATTGCGTTTAGCTTATCTGCTCTATCTATTGTAATTTGGACAATGTCATTCTCTTTTTCTACCTTGAGGTACTGCATATCAAAGCATCATGAATCTCCAAATTAAACTTTAGATTTAATCAAATGTCTCATAACAGTCAGAGTAGAAAAAATAGAAACCGAGTTATACTGCACTTCGTACAATTGAGCTGCTTTGAATTCATTGGGTTTACTTTCTGCTTTTGGTGCAGCCATCTGTTGGGGAACTTTTTTTGTTCCTATTAAAAAGGTAGGTGTTACAAATATCTGGCAATTGCAGGGCGCTACCGGTATAGGTGTTATCCTATTTGCTGTTCCAATTGGCTTTTTGTGGGGATTCCAAGTCCTGCCAGCAGGATTACTAGGTGGAGCAATATGGACGGCGGGGAATGTACTTGCACTTTATTCTGTTAGATTGATTGGCCTTTCTAGAACATCGCCGTTTCTTGCAGGTTTTAGCATTCTAGCATCATTTTTGTGGGGAATTTTGTATTTTAATGAGAAATTCAACTACATGGTTCTTGCTATTATTGCAGTAGGATTGCTGCTTGTAGGATTAATTTTCATCTCAAATACATCAAACATCTCACCCATACGAAAGAAGGGATATCTGATTGCAATTGCATCAGGGCTAGTTGGCGGCTCTTATGTTATTCCTCTCCAAGCTACTCATTCACTTCAAGCTGGATTCTTTTCCTCTAGTCTTGCCATATTTGCAATTGGTATACCAATGCTACTACTTTCAAGAAAATTTGTAAAGAGAGAGATGTTGGCAGGAGCTCTTTCTGGAGGCATATTCAACATAGGAAGCTTGTCGGTCTTAGTAGCTGTGGGATTGATTGGAATTACTGTGGCCTATCCCATATCACAGACAGCTACATTATTTGCAATCTCTTGGGGAATTTTGTATTTCAGGGAAATTGTTCATAGAGAGAACATATTCAAAGTCATTACTGGCGCCGGCCTAATATTGTGCGGGGCCGTATTGATTACAATCGCATAGTCAAGCATTTTATTTGGTTGAAAATTATCGTATTCAAATTGAAAGCAATTGTAGTATTTAGTGGCGGAATAGACTCTGTATGCACTGCTATTTATTTGCGTAAACGTTATGATATTTACGGAATCACTTTTTCGTATGGTCAAAAAGCTGACCAAGAGTTAGGTGCAGCAAAGCATTTTTCTAAAATACTGAAATTTCGAGAACATAAGATAATTGATATAGAATTTATGAAGGAATTGTATGAAAAGACAAACGCTTTAACATATTCAAAAATGAACATACCGCCCAAGTTTGACTATACCATAGTTGTTCCAATAAGAAATGCTGTTTTTCTTTCCATAGCATCTGCTTGGGCGTTTTCAAAAAATGCTAATCTAGTAGCATATGGCGCTCACAAAGACGATCAATCATACCCAGATTGCAGACCCAAATTTTCCAGATTACTGACAGATGCACTTAACGAGGGAGAGATTGACGGTATAAGGAAAGGTTTGAGAAAGAAGATTAGAATCTGGAGCCCCTTTGTTGAGGGTCTTTCTAAGAGTAATCTTCTCAAGATTGGTCATGGTTTGCTTGGAGATGACATATTCAAAACTTGGAGTTGTTATTCTCAATCAAAAATACACTGTGGAAAATGTGAATCCTGCAATAATAGAAAGATGGCCTTTCATCAAGCAAATATGATAGATAGAACTAGATACAGATCTAGCTAGTCTAGATTTTCAGTGCTGGTCTTTTTAAAAGGAGCGGACGCACAATAAGATAGTACAATGGATATGGTATGCCAACGAGACCCCAGAAGATCCAATTAGTCATAGATTCATCAAAACCCAATTTTTTAAAGTAGTCTATTGAGCTTGCTGCAAGCAGCATTCCAACTGCCATTATAATGAAGAACTCTATTGCATACCATGCAAAGGCTGGCCAAGAGTCTTTTGGAACATGGACATTGTTGTGTACTCCCATGTTTGTCGTGAATTGGACGTTATTATTTAATTTTTCAGATTATGCGACATTTGGGCGGGATCTACCGCTATAAATTAAACTTAGAACATCAGTTCTTGCTTCTTTTGTATCATAAGTGCCTCTTGAGGCAATAGTTGTCACCATAGCGTCATTTCTTACACCACGCATCTTCATGCAAAGGTGTTCACCTTCTGCTATCACTAATACTCCTCTTACTCCTTCAGAATGCAGTTCATCTGCTATATTTTTTGTAATTCTCTCTTGTATTTGTAGTCTAGCTGAATATTTTTCTACAAGGCGAACTAGCTTTGATATACCAAATACTTTACCATTTGGAGCATATGCTATTGTAATCTTACCAAAGAATGGCAACATGTGATGTTCACACATAGAGTAAAATTGTATATCTTTTGCTATAACCACATCAGAATCTTCAGAGAATTTAACTGAGAGTTCGGACTCTGCATCATACCCCTTAAAGATCTCTTCATACATGTCCGCGATTCTGCTTGGAGTGTCCACTAGACCCTCTCTTGTCGGATCTTCGCCTATCTCAGCAATCAATTCTCGAATTAGTTTTTTTACTCTCTCTTTGTTCATCATGGCGCTCCTATGAATTTGTGCAACTGAGGTATAATACGTACTTCTTCATAATAAGTGTGAACTGCATCATAAAATTCTAGAAGCTGCTTCAAATCTGGCTCTTCCATACCATACGTGGGCTGTATTATAAATCCTGCAACTTTGGACTTGGATGTCATATCAAAAATGTTCTTGAGAAGCTGTTTGAAGTGTTCGATCTTGGTTCTTGAGCTCACAACTATTTTGATATAAGTCACTTTACCAGAATCAACAGCAAGTTTCAAACATTGTAATTCATTTTCTAAAAGTTTAGAATAATGAACTTCATCTACAAATTCAGAGTCAAGAGTTTTGAACTCAATTTTGATGTAATCAAAGTAGGGCAAAACTTGGTCAAATCTTACAGAATCAAAACAAGATGACTCTAGATAGGTTGGAATTTTCTTTTGTTGCACAAATTTTGCTAATTCAGATACCGCTTCAGATTGGACAAGCGGATCTCCACCAGTAAAATTTACTTTGTATGTATTTTTTGCCAGATTATTTTCAATTAGCTTCTTTGCTTCATCCAACGAATATTCCCTTCCTGATGTCATAGGTAATGCATCTTTTGTATCACAGTAGAAACATTTGAAAGGACATCCTGCTAGTCTAACAAAAAGTGTCTTGGTTCCATAAAGAATTCCTTCTCCTTCCAGTGATGTGAATATTTCGTACAGTCTTACCTTCAAGTATTCGATCTCTGTTTATTCAGTATTTATTTAATTGGATTCCATGATGAACAATTTTTACCAAAATGATTTATCTGATTAAAGAGGAGGATCGCATAGTGAGAAAAATAATTCTCCTGCTCATCTTTGCAATTTCAGCAATTTTCATCACTTGCCAACAGGCAAATGCCTTAACTATCACTGCAACTCCCCAGACTCCTGTTTTTGGTCCAAATGACCCGATAATCGTGAATCTTAAGATTCAAGGATACAATGGTGGTCCAATAGCTTGGGTAGCCCACAGACCAGATAATTCCACGATATCAGGCAACCTTGTTCAGGTAAAAGGAGATGGATCTGCTGTACATCAAATAATAAGAAATGCTTTTGACAATTATTTTGGAAATTGGTCGATTGACTACACATACGACAGCGTAAATCAGACAGCCAGTTTCAAGGTAAATCCACTCGTACTAACTGTTTTCACTGACAAGGACCTCTATTATGAGCCAGATATGATGAAAATTAACATCACCACTTCATATTACATACCAATTGCGGCACAAGCGCCATTTATCCATCTAAATTTCTATGACCAGAAAGGAAATATTCTAAAGGACATACCTACGATTGATATAAGAGCATTACAACATAGCATAATTTACAATTTTCACATGATAGAACTTGCAGATTATGGCCACTCACCAGGACTGTACAAGCTACGTATTCAGTACTATAACACAGTGGTCCAAGTACCATTTCTTTTAGGTAAATATTCTGATCTCATGCAGGTATCCACGAAGATAGACAAGAGTACTTACCAAGTAGATGATGTAATCAATATGGAACTATTGTTCACTAGGGTTACACAATCTAATGGTACATTGACAGTAACAGATCCTTCTGGAAGTATCACTACTCACCAGTTTCGTGTATATTCTGTACACACTCCTCTAGTTTTAAATGGTATAACGAAGGATATTGGGACATACAACTATGTAGTCCAGTATGGGGGCGTCAGCCAATCAGGCTCGTTTAAGGTTATTGCAAATCCAGCTCTACTACCAAACATAGAATTGAATGCATTTCTTGACAAGTTAAACTATAGTCCAGGTGAAATTATTCATGTAAAGGTTCACACTTCTCAAGTCATCATGAATTCTACAAGCCTGTGGGTTGTAGATCCAAATGGTGCAGAATATCCAAGATCATCTTTGCCAATAACTGCGGTTGATACAATATTGCCACATAAGATAAGTGAGAATGCCATTCCTGGTCAATGGAATCTTTACATAGATTATGATGGAATAGTTCGATCTATGTCTTATTTTGTTGGCGGTCCTCCAGTAGATGACGTAGAAATGCTCAACGCAAATCAGTTTAGCGTACCTGTTTTTGTGTCAAACTTTGCAACAAACTTTACTGCTCCAACTGGAATAGCTATTGATTCTAGTGGTAACATTTATGTCGTAGATTCTGGAAACCCCCAGATAAAAAAGTTTGATTCTAATGGAAAATTGCTGCTATCATGGGGGAATCCGGGATCAGGGCGCGGTCAGCTATTGCATCCAAATGGAATTTTTGTTGGAGAAAAATACGTCTTTGTTGCTGATACAGGAAATGCAAGAATAGACATATTTGATAAAGAAAATGGAGAATTCATCTATTCTTGGGGCGGTTATGGCTATAGCAGAGGAATGTTTCACACTCCAGTTGGACTTGCTGCAGACAATCGAGGAGACCTTCTTATTGCAGATTCTGGAAGAAACACTATTCAGGAATTTGATACGCATTTTGCGTTCATGGATGAGTTTAAACCTTTACTTACAGACTATGGTAATTTTACAGCAACTAGTGGAATAGCACTTGACTCCAAAGGCAATATCTATGTATCTTCTCCAGATGATAAGATTCTAGAATTCTCAAGCATTGACAATTTCATAAACTTCTTTGGTTCTCAAGGCTCAGAAGAGGGCAGATTCAATAACCCTACGGCAATAGCAATAGACTCTAATGGTAACTTTTACGTTGCAGATACCGGAAACCATCGCATTCAAAAATTTGATTCTCATGGAAACTTTGTTTTGAGTTGGGGATCGGCAGGAACTTCGCTAGGTCAATTTGAGGAACCTGTTGGACTTGCGATAGATCAGTCAAATAATATCTATGTGGTAGATGAGAAAAATAATAACATTCAGAAATTTTCGTTATATGGAATGGCTTCCCAGACAATGCTTACACCAACGCCATCGACCCAGCTTACTACACCTACAAACTCAACTGTACCTGCTGTATCTACTACACCTACAAACTCAACTGTACCTGCTGTATCTACTACACCTACAAACTCAACTGTACCTGCTGTATCTACTACACCTACATCACAGTC
>JBOGRA010000024.1:0-17935 GCA_050749325.1 Nitrosotalea sp.
ATCTCTTTGGAATAAACTAATGGATGTCTGTCCATGATGATATCATTTGGTGTGGCAAAATTGAATATGATGCGATTGACAATGTAAGTTGGGAAACAAAGCATCTTGCACGTCCAGGCCCAAAATCTTCTCATTTCTAGGGTAAAACCCTGGATATCCACTTTGCAAATCTGCATACTGCCAGAAAAATAATCTAGTCTTTGGACAAGACCTGATTCATTATGGATAGGCCATGTTCTACCTGATCTTTTGTTATTACAAGGGGCGGTATTATTCTCAGAGATTTCTGGCCTGCGCCAAGTGTCAACAAGCCGCTTTTGAACAACTTGACAATTTTTCTCTCTCTTCGTACTCTGGTGTCAAACTCTAGGCCAATCATGAGGCCTAGTCCCCTCACATCAATTACTCCCTTTTTGCCTACTAGTTCCTGTAATCCTTTCATTAACAGGTTGCCCATCTTGGTTGCATTTTCTAGCAACTTGTCGCGTTTTATGACCCTGATGGTCCTTGCACCTACCGCCATGTCTATCCTGCTACCACCGCCCCAAGTACTGGAAAGAGCAGACCTATCTCTTGGCTCAAATCTCTTGTTGTACATTGTAGCTCCCACCTGCAGAGCCTTTGCCGCACTCATTATATCAGGTGTTACACCATAATGCTCAAAGGCCCACCACTTGCCTGTATGGCCCAAGCCCGACTGCACCTCATCTAAAATCAATGGCACGCCATATCGTGTAGCATGCTTTCTCAAGTTTTTGATGAATTTTTTGCTTGCAACATAATAACCGCCTTCCCCTTGAACCACCTCGGTTAGAATAAATGCAATCTTGTTCTCCTTTAGCAGAGATTCCACGGTATCAATTTCAGGATCATTGTCTTTTGTGCAGAACTTGATCCTCTTGACTGGAAATTCTGGAAAATTGTACTTGTGTACTGGCCTGCTAAAGGTAAAGCTAAGTGCCCCAAGTGTCCTGCCATGAAACGCCCCAAGACACGAGATTCCAGGCAGCGGTCCCATCATTCTATATGCAATCTTTATTGCATTCTCTACTGACTCTGCACCGCTATTGATAAAAAATGTCTTGAAATTTCGAGGTAGTATTGTTGATACCGTTTCTGCAAGGTCTGCATGTTCCTTGGAGTAAAAGTCCTGACCTGCAATCTTGTGTGTACCATTTGTGGAATATTCTGCCAGCACTTCCATGACATCAGGATGAGAATACCCTATGGGACATGCGCCAATATTGGAGGTAAAATCCAAGAACTTGTTGCCGTCCGGGTCTTCAATGGTACAATCATGGCCATTTGCAATGACTAGGGGATAGACAAATGTGGAATCATACGCATATTTTCTCATTGCATTTATGATGCGTCTTGAGTTTGGTCCTGGTATCTTGTGATTCATTGTATTTTCCTGGGTGTTATTCAATGGAAAAATTTTCTAATAAAGGCTATCATAAGTAACCATGGGTGAAAACCACCGGGGATTTGACGAGCCAAACCGTAAACAGAGGTAGAGGAGAGCAAAAAAGGCAAGTACATCGGCAGTTAAAAACATGAAATTCTTTAAAGATTCTTAAAGAAATCTTCTTTAGAAATTTTTGCCTGTTCAAGTATTGACTTTAAGGTTGGTTCTTTTATTGGATCATGCCTTGGTACAGTCACATACCTACCATCTTTATGACCTAGTTGAATATGACTACCTTTTTGCCTTTTAACTTGAAAACCGAAACGAGAGAGTGCATTTACCACCTCACGTCAGTTATGGTTTCTAAGACTCAATGTAAAATTTCAATGACCAGTTTTTCATCCTTTTTAGCATCTTCTTCCAAGGACTCTAAAACAAGCTCGATAGCTTCAGCCATGTTTTTCTTTAGTTCTTCGATTGTTTCACCTTCACTTATTGCACCCGGCAGTTCAAGACATTGACCAGAATAACCGCCCTCTGGTGCCTTTTGAATTCGTATGGTAAACCTGTGTTTTTCTGCCATGTATCATCTAAGGATTATGTCGTATTTCTAGTTGCCTAATGTTTGAGTCTGAGATCCTCTTCTTGCTGTAGAGCCTTTTAATTTTTCTCTTGCAACAATGGCAACAAACTGATACAAACTATATTCATCCTTTTTGAATTTTGGTTCAAGCGGTTTACATATTTGCACATCCATCTCAAGCATGATAGAAGAGAAATTATCAGTCTCGAAATACACCAACCATCATGTCCAAGAAAATCTCCCAGCACCTGTATCCTAAAGCCGCAGAGAGCAACAAGCGTAATGGCAACCTTTGCCCTAATGGCGGCAACATCGAGAATCTTGGAGAGCTCATGAGGGGTGGGCACCATCTCATTTTCATATTTTATATAGTCGCTTGATCCAGCAATCCTTATTTTTTTGTGATCTCTATATCGTTGAAGCTCCCCCAACTCTTCAACGCCATGACGCACTTTTCGATGTTGGTACCTGCACTCTACCTGCTTTCAAACTGCGCGATTGCCTCAAACAGAAAGTTGGTCGCGGTCTTCTCCTTCATCCGAGCTAGCCTGTCAGGCGTCATATCAAATTTGTAACATATGTGCCCAATTCGCCTGAACATTTCCGAGGCCATGGTTGTGCTTTCCCTCTCGATATTTTCAACCGAGTTTGAACTGCTTGTCTTCAAGCAGGTGCCTGTATGGTGATCGTTTGAGCGAGAGTCTCAATTTGTTGACCTCGCGATGATAGAAATTTTACTAAAAAAGGCGGTATTTAGACCAGTTCGAGGATGCAGAGGGAGGGATTTGAACCCCCGAACCCCTAAAGGAAAGGATCTCCTATGACATGATCTTGAGTCCTTCTCGGTTGGCCGGGCTTCGATACCTCTGCAACGAGAGATTTAAGCACTGAATATATAAACGGGCACTGTCAAATTCTGGGAATAAAAATTCTACTTGACCTAAGATTCCTTTCACTGTAGATCAAAAAATGATCTAATAGAAGATTATTTTCGATAATATGTGCAAACCGATATCACAATAACCAAGATCATATAAGAAAAAAATGTACCTGATGGCACATTGCAAAAGTAACAAAATGTGTATGGCAGTATCATGATAGAAAAGAAGAGATCGCATCACTCTTTGATTACTTCAAGTACTGTGCAAATGAGGCAATCCGAATCGGAATTGAGAAGAATATCACATTAAAGTACAATCTGCACCGCGAGTTGTACCGCAGGCTTCGCTCAGATCAGCGGTTCCATTCCAAGTATGTCTACGGAGCGTTAGAGTGTGCCGCATCCAAACTCAAACTTTACAAAAAGACAATCAGAAAAAAACCATCTGCCAAGATACCACACATCTCGAGAAATCACATGATATTAGACAATCAGTTATACAAGATCGAAGGTGATACAATCCGAATACCGACGGAGCCTGGAAGTTATCTATTCATCAAACTGACAGGATGCATCCTTGAGGTGATAAGGGATACAAAACTTGGCAATCTTGTAGTCACAGATGACAAGCTGATAATTTCATACTCTAAAAGTGTCCCGGAACAGAAGGTGAGCAGATTCATCGGAATTGACAGGAACGTGGATAATATCACAACGTATGACACACAAGGAAGATGCAATGTGCACGATCTGTCAAAGGCCAGCCAAATCATTAATGCGTATAATGGAGTAAAAAGCAGGTTTAGGCGTAATGATGCAAGAATAAAAAAGAAGATATTTCAAAAATATGGCAAGTTACAGAAGAACAGAGTCCACAATATCCTGCACTGTACTTCAAAGAAGATTGTATCTCAAAACTCTGGAATCATCATGGAAAATATCAAAGGAATTCGTAAGCTGTACAGAAAGGGAAACGGTCAAGGAAGAAGGTACAGGAGAAAGATGAACACGTGGTCTTTTTATGAACTGCAACGACAGATCGAGTACAAGGCAAGATGGCTTGGTCTGCCGGTAGAGTATGTAAATGCAAATGGGACAAGCTCAAAGTGTGCGGTATGTGGGTCAAAGTTAGTACCTGAAGAGCACCGAAAGATGTTCTGTTCCACTTGCAAGAGTATCACTGACAGAGATGTCAATGCTGCTTGCAACATCTTGCTTCGAGGCACACGGGTCGTGCCAGACGGGGCTGCAGGTGAAGCGGTGATGGCAGAATATGGTAGCAGGCAACCGGTAATCTGTCGAGTCGATGCAGTCAAGTCAGGTTTATGGGATTTATGTCCAGATAACTTGACAGTACCTATAAACTGAAACTGCAGGTTTTCTAATTTCAGCAGTTTGTCCTGTTTTTCACTTTACAAGTTTTTCTGATATTGCAGGCATTGTATAGAAAAATTCGTCCTCAAAAGCAAAGTCCTGCTTTCCCTGTTTTCTCAATGACTCAAAATATCTCATGCAGTTTGCATAGAATGTGTTTGATTGGTTCTCTTGTGACATGTGCAGTATTGCTCAGAAAAGATGTTTCTTTTGATGTGTAAGAAATTTTAGACATTGTTATTGTCTTTTTTTAATTATCGTTATCTTGCACGAGAAGACTAGACGTGGTTAAAGGCATTACACGTCTTATCAAGTGTTGTCTGTGATTTAAAATCTGGAGAACACAATAACTTGCATCTATTCTTGTGAATGGATTTGATAATTCTAGGAAGCGGGTTGTTCAGTTGCGTCTTGGATTCCAAGCCATGAATACCCTCTTTGCTCCAATTCATCTGCAAGTTCCTTTGGACCTTCTTTTATCATCTTTCCCTGCGCCATTACATGCACATAGTCAAGCTTGTCCAAGAATTTGAGAATTCTTGCATAATGGGTTATAACTATCACAGTCGCATCTTTTCTTGAGACCTGGCTTATTGCCTTTGCAACTGATTGAACTGCATCAATATCCAATCCAGAATCAGGTTCATCTAGAATGGATATCTTTGGTTGCAGTACTGCCATCTGCAAAACCTCAGACCTCTTCTTTTCACCGCCGGAAAATCCCTCGTTGAGGTATCTTGACAGGAAATCATGTCGGAGTCCTACTTGATCTAGATTCTTTTTTAGATAGTTTTGAAATTCTCTTACTGTCAAGAAGACTTCACGGTTCTGGTCTCCAAGTGATTTGCTCAATGCATTGTAAGCAGTTCTTAGAAAATGTGAATATCCTACACCTGATACCTCTGTTGGATATTGAAATGCCAAGAACAATCCTTTCTTTGATCTTTCATCAGCAGACATGCCAAGGATGCTTTCTCCATCGAGGAGAATGTCGCCCCCTGTTACCGCATATTTTGGATGACCTAAAATTGTATAAGCTAGAGTGCTTTTCCCTGATCCGTTTGGACCCATTATTGCATGTACCTCGCCAGGGCCTGTCTTGAGATTTACTCCTTTGAGGATCTCCTTGCCATCTCTTTGGGCGTGAAGGTCTTTGATTTCAAGTACTGCCATCTTGTATATATCAACTTGATTTCGATATATAATTCAACAAAAAATTAGATCAAGCTAACTGTATTGATGAGACCGGTTAGATAATGAAATTTATGAAAAATAGAGTCAATGTTAAGAACCACAAAGACGGTCAAAGCTACAAGATGTAGACATTTAGTAGTAGAATGTCAAATGAAGAGTTTCTAAGGCTAGTATACGGCAGGAACAAGTCGTCTACATAACAAAAGACTGGCAAGGGTTGTTCTAAAACCCATTAAAAAATTTGCTCTACGATATTATAACAAGAATTTAGAATCAGCGCTAAACGATCTTGAATTTGTAGTCCGACTACTGTTAATTTCTGTTGTCTCTGCCATAGATGTTTTTATGGTCATCCAGATCTATTAGCTGAATAACCCTTTTTTCTTCAAAGATCCTGTAAATTATGGTGTGTGACTTTGTTATGTGGATGCCATAGCAGTAGCGGTACCTGCCATGTTTGAGTTCTCCCATTTTTCTTGGGTTCTCAGAATTGGCTAAATCCACTACAACTTTTTAAGTTCTCAATTATGGTTTTGTCAGACTTAAACTTTCCTAGCTTCCTTTCTATGTGAAATGTATCAAAATCTAATTGTCACAAATTTATTCAGAAACGGTCTTGTCTACAAACTCTAGGAACTCGTCAACACTATGTCGTTTAGTTTTTACCTTGCCTGTATCAATGTCTTCTAAAATCTTCTCTACTCGCGTACTAATCTCTGGCTCTTGTTTGTTTTTTGCCGTTCGTTGCATGTTATACAATCTTTACTGCTTCTAAAAAGGTTTTAGTTGCTGTTTGTATCCATTATCCATGCTTTGAGAATCAGTTATTTGTTATTTTGAACCCATCTGATCTCAGAGAAGATAAATCGAATTATGCTCATAAAGTTTTCAAAAGACTAGTGTCTTGAGAGAAAGTCACGTAAATGAACCGCTTTTTTGCATTTAAGTGACAAGGATACTTATTTGGTGTTACACTATACCAGTGATATAATTGAACCTAAAAAGAATTAACAGATTTGCAATACTTGTCATTATAATGTTAGTTGTACCTGAAGTTATAGGTCATTCTCTCTTTGACAAGCCCCATTCGGCAAAATCTTCTATAACCGGAGATGTATCATTGGTCAATAACCTTCATGCCGGTATTGGTACCAATGTAACATGTCATCTGTCTATCCAGAACGACTCTTCTGACTCCAATGTCACAAGAGCTGCAGGGTTTGGGGGCAAGTATGGTGAGTTTGTCTGCACCTAATCTATGAAAATATAATCATGTGGTAAAAAACAAAAAGGAAGGGGTTAGTTTCTGGCTAATGCTGGTTTTAAGATGACCTTGATCTTGTATGCAGTCAGAATTTCCTTGCACCTGTTTCGTATAGTAACCTCGGTAATTCCTGCAACGCTTGAAACATCTCTTTGGAGGACACTTTGTCCAAGCAGCGTTGAGGCGATGTAGAGATAGGCAGCAGCAAGGCCATTTGGCGCCTTTCCGTCTGCCAGGTTGTGGTCTTCTGTCTTTTCTGCAATCTCAGCAGCTAGTCTTTCTACACGTACATCAAGTTTTGCAAGATTTGCAATCTTTGATATGTATTTTTCAAGGGTTACTACTGGTGCTGTATTTGATCCAAGCTCCATCACGAGCATTCTGTAGTATTTTGCAGTCAGTTTTACGTTCATTTTTTCGTCCTTTGTACTTCCAGTTGCAGAGCAAATCTCATCTAATGATCTTACAACATCGCACTGCTTGCATGCCATGTAAATTGTTGCAGCTGACATGCACGCAACAGATTTTCCCTTTGCCTCTGTCCGACCATCAAAATTTCTGTATATTATTGATGCAGTCTCAATTACATTTTTTGACAGTGCCAGTGAATGACAAGTCTCTCCTATCTTTGAGAGTATGTTGGCAAGTCGTCTCTCTCTTGGAGAGGCAACTCTGATTCTTGTCTGCCACTTTCTTAGGTTGTACATCTGAAGTGCCATGTCGCTTGAAATTGTTTTTCCGCTAAAGTCTTTGGTTCCTAGTGCTATCTCTGTTCTTATTCCAAGGTCATGTTGTGCATATGTTGTCTGACCGGTTGCTCTTGCAGTTTTCATTTTTTCTTCTGGATTCGTTGATCTTGATTCTGGACCGTAATCTGACATCTGCTCCATTGCTACCAGTCCGCAGCCAGAACAAATTTTTTCTCCACTATGAATGTCATCAACTAAGGCTGACCGACATTCTGGACAATTTGTCTGTAGTTCTGTCATGTTCATCTTCTGTTTCCTCTAAATCTTTTTGGTTTCATCGCAGGAGATTCTTCGACGACGTAAACATGCTGCCCGATGTGTTTTTTGATATTGTTGGTAAGCGGAATCGCGGATGCATACGGCGCATCAACCGGACCTATCATTTCAGAAACTTTGGCGACTTTGGTCCCAGAATTATCTACTACGATCTGACCATCATGTAACGGTTTAGAAAGTCGAATCAAGACTCTACCGCTATTTGCTAAATGCAATACTTCGCCTACCTCCTGCAATTGGTGAATTATCCGGATACTGGTATCAATAGAGTTCTGTCAAAATTACTTTAGCTCCAAGCTAGAATAGCTGTTTACTTGGTCTGTTTAGCTCTTCGCGATACAATCTTGTCTGAAATTGCAGAAATTATTCTGGCTTTTGGTTGTACCTTTGCAAGTACAATGTATCCTGACCTAACATATGGCCTTCTTGGAAATCTTACCTGTTCGTTAGTTTCTTTTGGTTCAAACCCAGCTGCCTTGGCAGCATCTACCAATTCTTTGAGCGAGGGATCGAAAATACTTTTTTCGCGTGATACACGTCGACCCATTTTTTTTGGGAGTGTCTTGTTGAAATAATCCAACCAGATTACGACATGTTCGTAATCTTTCATTTTGTAATCACTTTATCAAAATTGCGTTTACTGCACCGTCTTGACCTGGTCTTGAAACTACTTTACATTGTCCGTCCTCGGTGTCCAAAATTGCACCCTTTGAAATCACACCACGTCTTTCATAATCACTGCTTGCTGGATTTTTTAGAACTTTGAGTATCTTTGCTTTCTTTACCTTTCCATCTGGAACAGCTAGATTTACAAAATCTGTGGTCTTAAGGGCGGTCTTTCTGTTGTAGCCTCGAACTTTTCTTGTAATGGTGATATGAGGACCTCGAATTGCCTCCACTGAATATCTGTCAATTTCATACTTTCTTCTAGTTCTAAGAGGATATCGCCTACCTCCAGTTATTTTGCTTGTGGCAAGATTCTCCACAGATTTCTTCATAAGCAGACGATAAAGTAACTCTAATTTATACCATTTAGAAAAGACCTACCACATCTATCTTTACTGGCTTTGTGTCATCGATTCTGTAGTGTCAGTCTGTGGCGCAGATTGGCTTGAACTCTGGTTTGAAGATCTTACTTTTGTGAAAAGTTTCTGTTTTAGCAAATCTTTGTCACCTTGGATTCCAAAGTATTTCTGGAATTTTTCTGTTGTGTTGTATATCTTGAGTCTTCCAACATTTTGGTGTTCAATGTATGCTAGCTGCTCAAGTAATTTAAGATGCAAGTATACCCCTGAACCGCGTACCTCCACCAGTCTCTTCGATGAAATTGGCTGCATGTATGCGACATACGATAATGTCTTCAATGTAGCAGTTGGAAGCAAGGGTTTTGATGCATACTTTCTGATGACTGTGTTGTACTCAGGTTTTAGTTGAAATACGTATGAGCCGTCTGGCAGTGACGCTATCTCTAGTGCTCTAAAGGCAGACTTTGTCTTTTTCACAATTCCTGTCATGAGGGAAAGTGTCTTGGTTCTTGATTCTGTACCAGACGCCTTTATCAGCTCCTCTATTGTAAGTGGCCTTCCTGCAGAATACAGGGCTGCCTCGAGCCTGGCAATTGCCTCGTCATCTTCTATCTTGCCCATTTATACAAAAAGGAGGTCAGAAGATACTTAAAGGAAATTCCTATTGACAGTTGATTCACTTGTAAATTTCTATTTTGCAAAAGAGACAACAATGTCGTCTTCTGTCTGCTCCAAGTCGACCTTCATATCCCTTGCCAAAAATAGTATTGCAAAGAAGCACCTGATTACGTCTACCAACTCAAGGCCTGAGGTGATATTCTTAAAGGAGCCTGACCCTGTCGGCCTTATCTTATTCATTATTAGCTCCTCATACTGGCCAATTATCTTCTCAAGCGAGATAAAATAATCATCAAAGTTTGGTATCTGGACGGGTTCAAACTCCATCTGTCTGCGGCTTGAACGTGGGTTCGCAATCGTTCCAATCAGGTTTTCAAGCACAGAGAGTAACTCGTCCAAGGTGACAGGATATGTGGACTCGTGTCGGTAAGGCATGTTTATTATTTCGATATCGATGTTTTCTCTCTGGTTAAGGGGCCTTTTATCCATGGCTGCCTTTTGTAACGCAAATATGCTTTCTACCTTCATTCTGTGAATCATTGCAGACGAGAGGGCTGCAATTCCTGCCACGCGGAGGTCTTTCTTGTCTGTCTGATTCAGAATTGTAATTAACATGTTCAGTATGCGGGTGATATCTATACTCCAAACATCTTTTTTGGATATGTCAAGAGGTGTAAAGAGAACGTTAACTGGAGGCTGTGCAAGACCAATGCCGGTGTTTTCCTCAGCCATTAGGTATAATGGCTCTTTTCTTTATAATATCTGTTTGATTTGCTCTTTTGACAGCCCAAGTCAAGATTATTACTATTTTTACAACTCAAAAAATATAATCTCGTACTGTATTAGCAAAGTGTTGGATAAAGACCTTGAAAAGTTTGACTTGGCATGTACCTACTTGAAAAATGATCAGAACATCTCAGCATACAATCTATTCATGTCTCTTGCCCAAGATGAGATGAAAAAGAAGAGCTTCAAGGCAGGCGTATATCTCATTCTTGCCTCAGAATGCAAGACAAAGCAAGGCAAGGATAACAAGGAAGAACTTGGTATTGCTGCAAAATACTATCTAAATGTTGCAAAAAAAGACAACTCTAGCTCGTCATATGCATACCAATGTGCGGCAAGATGCTTTCTCAAGTCAGGACAGGTAGACTTGGCAATGAAAGTGTCAGAAGAGGCAAAAAAGCACATGCCGATAATTGTTGAAGAGAAAAGGCCAATTGTTATAATAGATGACAGCCCTGCAATTGTATTGCGACTCAAGAGCTATCTTGAGCAACTTGGATATGGAGACATCAAGACAGCAAATGACGGCAGTGACGCCATTAAACTTGTTACAAAATTAATCAATGACTCGCAAAATCCACTCATACTGCTTGACATACAAATGCCCAACATGACAGGTGATACTGTTGCAAAAAAATTACTTGAGAAAAAACCAGATCTTTCCATAATATTGATAACTGCAGATGAAAAAAGTAATCCGCGAGTTCGAAAGACAATTGGATTTGGTTCTACTGCATTCATTCAAAAGCCATTTACAATAAATGAGCTAAAAAATGCACTTGATATCACGGAACAAAACCGTATCAGGTAAGAAGCAAGAGAGACATGTTCAAGAGATTGACATCTTTTACTTGAAGGCCACTTATCCTGTAATCAGAAACCTGATCGGAAAACTTTTCAATTATTTTTGACGTAGGGTTTTTCTCAGCGCTATCAAGTCTCATCACTACTAACATATTCCAATCGCCATCAAGCGTTGCAACAAAAAGATAATTTGGAAACGTCTTTGCAAACTCTGTTATCGATTCCACCTGACTGCTAATTGAGCGTGCAATTTTTAATTTCATAAATAATGCCTCAAACTCAACCGTGGCAGAGACGCCACTCAATATTGCCTTGTAGCCCTTTATGATGCCACTCTTCTCTAACCGCTCGATTCTCTTCCTGATGGTTCTATCAGAAACATCTACTCCGGCATTTCTAAGCTCAGATGCAATCTCCTTGGATGGGGTTCTTGCGTTCTTGTTTAAAATTGCAATAATTTTTTGGTCTATTTCATCTAAAGAGGACCAGCCTGAATCTTCTGACATTGTTAGTATAGTAAGTTCCGTGTTTTTGAATTTTATGATGGTCCCACGCGCAGGATTCGAACTTGCGACTCTCCGGTTTCTGTAAGCCTGATAGGCTGATGACGGTCAGCCAAGAGCCAACCACTACAGCCGGATGCTCTACCAGGCTGAGCTAGCGTGGGACATCGATTCTCATCCAGTTTGTTCGTATTAAATAATTATCGGATAGGAAAAATGGTTGCATATTTCCCAAAATCTGAAACATGCTTGGAAAATTTTGGTCCCACCAAACTACATATAAGAAGGTAGTTTGATCCCGATCACGTGTCTGGTTCCGGGTTGGTAGAGGGCGGATATGTATGCGCACCATATTTGCACAACGAATTATCCTCAAAAATGAAAGAATCACTGGAAAACTCTGCTTACATTGACGACATGTACTTTGTCACTGCCACTTTTTCAGAAGATGGCAATGCATACTTTCCGTCGCACAACAATACATATCTTCTTGCAAGATTTCGAGACCAGCAACCCATACTAGAAGAAGTTAGCAAGTACAAGCAAGAGAGGCCGACATTTGTCTTCTCAAGATATGCAGAGTTCTTTGAAAGATTCAACGACCAAAAACTCAATCTTGTTTCTGTTTATTATCTTGATTACGGACACTCTGAATCCGATCTCTCAGACTTGGCATTGATTGTGGCAAAACGCAACAGAGTAAGGCGAGCAGAGTGTGGAACTTTACACATGTCATCAACCGAGTCTCCCAAGTTTACTTTTCCATATGTAGATAACTTGGTTGTCTTTGAAGTCTCAAGTGGAAACACACATCAGAGTGACAACAAGTATTGTGAAAAGACAAGAAAGGAGGTTGCAAGGAAAGGAATCCGACTGACCAACTTGTTGAGCCTTTCTGTTATAGAAAAAATAAAATAAAAAAGTTATATACTCTGCCAAATTCTGTTTGTGTGATGAGCAAGCCTTCTGAACTTGGTTCACTTAAAATTGGATCTTACATCTTGTTGCCTGTTGATGCTACAAACCAAGAGCCGTGCAAGATAGTAGAATATGATACCAGCAAACCAGGAAAGCACGGAGCTGCGAAGGCAAGAATTGTAGCTGTTGGAATATTTGACAAGAAAAAATATCCGCATGTATCCCCTGTGAGTGCACAGATACAGGTGCCACTAATTGATAAGAGGGTGGGCTCTGTCATATCAAAAACAGATGTAATTGTACAGGTGATGGACTCGGAAAGCTTTGAGGTCTTCGACGTGTCACAGATCGAAGACGAAGTGGCAGACAAGGTCGCACAGGGACAAGACGTTGAATACTGGAAGGTAATGGATAGAACTATTATAGTCCGAATCAAGAGCTAGATTCGGATGCTGATGATGACGAGAAAAGCCAACTGATATAATTGTGATGAAGATTATGAGTGTGAAGCATCCAAGGCTTTCTCTCTTTCTCGAATGAGTTATACGCAGTGACATGTATACCTAGCACATGAAGGGCCTATGCCACGTATGCCTTGCATCAAACGTCGAAGTTACACTGAGAGGCCACTTGGCACTATGTGACAACTGCCTCAAAAAAGTAGCCGAACTGGAAAAAAATTAATTGAATGGATACATCCAGGGTACAAATTGAAACTTGGATCTCTTTTCTCAGGCGGAAAGGACAGTACCTTTGCTATCTATAGGGCAAAATCTGAAGGCCACGACATATCATGTCTTGTTACCGTATTTCCAAAGTCTGAAGAAAGTCACCTATTACACCATCCAAATATTGGGTTGACTGTACTTCAGGCAAAAGCGATGAACATTCCGCAAATTACTGTTGGCCTTGATTCTAATGATACCAAAATAGAGGTTGATAATCTAAAAAAAGCGTTAGAGACTGCAAAGGAACAGTTTGGAATAGAGGGGATTGTTCATGGGGGAATACGTAGTGCATTTCAGAAAAACCACTTTGAAACAATTTGTCGCAGTATGAACCTTGGCGTGTTTGCTCCGCTTTGGAATGTAAACGAGGCAAGATATCTGCATGAGCTGGTGCGATCTGGATTTGTATTTATTATAACAAGTGTTACTGCGCAAGGACTTGATGATTCTTGGCTTGGAAAAGAAATAACTGTATCAGATGTTGAAAAATTAATTGCCATGTCGTCCAAGTTTGGGTTCAACGCATCATTTGAGGGAGGCGAGGCAGAGACATTTGTGATATCATGTCCTTTGTTTTCTGGACGTATCAAGATTATAAAATCAAACAAAACGTGGGATGGATACAGAGGAAGGTTTGAAATAACCGAAGCTGTTTTGGAAGAGCAATGCTAGACAGCCTAAAGACAGGCCTCCGGGCTGCACTGAAAAAAATAGTCAACTCGTCTGCCATAGATGAGGCACTGATAAAGGAATTATCTAAAGACATCCAGAGGGCACTGCTGCAGTCTGATGTCAATGTAAAACTTGTCTTTCAAATTACAAAAAATCTGGAAGAGCGTTCACTCAATGAGACTCCGCCTCCTGGACTATCAAGAAAGGACCACATTGTAAAGATCTTGTATGATGAACTTTCGAAATTGTTAGGAACTGAGAACGAGTACATTTTCCAGCCAGGAAAAATGAATCGTGTGCTAATGCTTGGAATTCAGGGTAGCGGCAAGACAACAATAACATCAAAACTTGCAAAATATCTAACAAAGCAGGGGTATAGGGTATGTGTAGTTGGTGCAGACACGTACAGGCCTGGAGCCTTGACTCAGCTCAAGACAATGTGTGAAAAGGCAAATGTCGAAGTGTATGGCGAGGAAGGCAACAAGGACTCGCCACAGATTGTAAAAAATGGCCTGAAACATTTTGAGGGAAAGAACTTTGATATTGTACTAATAGATACTGCTGGACGACACAAGGAAGAAAAAGATCTACTTGACGAGATGACTAGAATAGGACAGGTAGCAAATCCTGACTTGGCATTGCTTATCATTGATGGCACGATAGGCCAGCAATGCTACAACCAGGCAGAAGCTTTTCACAAGATAGTTCCAGTTGGTGGTATAATCATAACCAAATTAGATTCTAGTGCAAAGGGTGGTGGGGCTCTTGCTGCAGCAGCTGCCACTGGAGCTAAAATAATGTACATTGGAACAGGTGAGAGAATTGATGACTTGGAAAAGTTTTCGCCAACTAGATTTGTCGGAAGGATGCTTGGGATGGGAGACATTCAGGCCCTGCTTGACATGGCAGCAAGACTGGAGACTGAGGGAAATGAAGAGAGGTTAAAGCGCATATCTCATGGCAAGATGAACATGGAAGATTTCTATTTCCAGATAGAAGAAGCTACAAAGGCAGGCGGCCTACGAAGCATAATGGAGAACATGCCTGGAATCTCTGGAATGGTAAAAGAGGACCAGCTAGACCAGCAGGAAGAGAGGATGGAAAGATGGAGATATGTAATCCAGTCCATGACAAAAGCGGAAAAGGCTGATCCAGATCTAATCAATGCATCTCGTGTAAAGAGAATTGCACGAGGCTCTGGCTGGCCTGAACATGAAGTAAAGGAGTTATTCAAGGCATACAAGAACTCTAAGACCATGATGAAGGCATCAAAGGGCAGGCAGCTGCAGGGAATGCTTCGCAAGATGGGTCTTGGATAAATTCTGGCATGTTGTTCTTCTAGCAAACTTTGACAAAATGTTGCACTTGGCAAGCAGTAGAAGATGTTACGACTGGTCTTAAGGAAATAGGGGTTTGGCGTTTTAGGCACTAAATTTTAAGGAAGTATTGCAAAAGAAAGGACAAGATTTGTGAGCCAGAGTCTTATGGGACAAACTTTACAGATTTTCCACAATAACTGAGGTATAACCTTTAAGAATGAAGACTACTAACGGAGGTTTAAGAAATGAAGCATGTATCACAGTGGTACAGACAGGTTATGGGTTTGTCGCCTAGAAAGAAAAAGATTCTGTTGATTTGTTTATGGTGTATGGCACCTATCGAGATGGGGATCATCACGGGCGTGTTTTATCTGGGAAGGCGATTGCATCAAACCGCCAGTCTGTCTAGTACACTACAGGATGGTCCAGCCAAAGCTAGTTATTTCATAGTTAAAAAGACAGAATAGGATTATTAGTTAAGACTCTTGGGAATGTGATTTGGTGGAAAGAACTTTACCGCATTCTCTGCATTCAATAAGGTTTTGTTTTCGTTGGATGTTGTCAGAACCACATCTTATGCAAATGAGAATATGTTTTCTTGAGTTTTTTATCCCGAAAAAGTTCAAGAGTCCAACCTTATGACTAGATACCATTTTTCGATCGATAGTGGATTAATTTGATAGAATTTAAACATCTAGGTATGCATTGAACTACACTGCAACTATTGACAAATAACATGTATTTGTACATCGAGGAACAGATAACCCGAATATGCCTTTTCTTCAAAATCTGTCTGCCAAACCAAGATATGCAATTACATCTATTTACAATTTATCCAGGCAAATATCAGGTCTGAGGATGATATCATGTACCAATAAAGTGAAACCATCATTCTTACTAACGAGAATAGGCATATTGATTAAAAGCGGTCCACTGTACTTGGATTGACAGTTTAGAAATGGTAGAATCTTCGAGTGCTCATTATATCTTACTTGCAGCACATCTGGTAGTGGGCTTTCTTCTTGTATTCTTTGCAGTAAAGGCTTTCAAGAGAACAAAATATCCTCCAATGTTACTTCTAGTCATTGGATTGACACTTTTAGTGTTGGGAGAAACTGTTGTTGAATATGCATTTTCGTTCCTTCCAAGTAAAGATCTACAAAAGTATATCGAAGAAGGGTTTGAGATAGCAGGATTTGTCGTACTGATTTGGGCAGTCAAAAAAAGTTAAGAAATGACAAATGACGATGAGATCTTGGCCATACTGGGAGATGAGTATTCAAGAAAGATTCTTGCCATATTGGCAAAAAATGAGCTAAACACACAAGAAATCTCGATTAGACTTGGAATTCCAACCTCTACAACCTATAGGAAGATCAAAAATCTTGAGGGTCTTAAGCTTGTAAGAAAGACCAAAGTTGTACGTACACTTGAAGGCCTTGATGAAAGTTACTACAGGAGTCTGGTCTCAGGCATAGATGTAAAATTCAAGGATGGGGAGATATCCTGCAAACTTGAAAAATTTGCGATGGATGAAAAAATTCAGAGACTCTGGGAAAAGTTTTCAGAGAAATAAAATATCTTTACCGTGACACTTTGATATTTTCTCTATTCCAATTTCGTAAAAGTAACAGAGATACCACAATTATTGCACCCTGTGTGATTTTACTCAGTATGTCTATTAGGCCCACATCCACCTGGATTCCAACTACTGGAAGCGTGGTTGTTCTTGATACTATGTAGAGACCAATCAGTGCCATTGAGATCAAGATTGCTATGACATATGGCGCTCTACTATGCAACTTGTTTTTGACCATCCATATTCCTAGTAGAAGATATGTTATAGCTGCAGTTGTGAAAAGCATAGTCTGGATCTGACTTGCGGCATCATGAGATTCTCTCATTTGTGAATATGCAGTGACAAAATAGATTCCGCTATTTGCCAGTACAAGAATTACTGTAATCATAATGAACTGTTGTGTAGATTTTTTCATCGCTTGTAGTTAGCATTATGTATTTAATTGCCTAACTATCATTCTCATTGATAGAAATGACAACTAGGCTTTGAACCTGCAAACGAACAACTGTTACTCTTTCTGTTGGATAAACTGTTCAACTGTTTAAATAATATATGGCAAGATTATGGATAGTGAATTTCAGTGTTTGTAATCAAGATGATTTGGGAGAGGCATGTCTATTGCGGTAATATGATCAACATCAAGTGCATGACGCAATCCCATAGCGATCAGGGTCAAGCCAGTTACTAAAAATGCCCACTCGTATGTCATACTTCTGCATCATTTGGTTCAATAACGCGTCAAAAAGAGTAGCTCTGGAAACCGCATCGAATCATGAAAAACACTCTTGATCATTTGTAAGTGATAATTTCTAATTTTTGATCAGAGTAACAAGATTCAATATGTTTAATCTCAAAAATTGGAATACAAAAAAGACTTAAAATATTGTATGATGTAAATACACCTGGCTATGACATTAGCCTTGGAAGATTCCTCAACCGCATCAAATGATGCTGATAATGCCTACCAAAATGAAAAAAATAGGTAGATGGTATGAAAACAAATAATTCAAAGGGCTCGCTTCTTACTGATGTAGGACTTGATCCTGAAACCGATTATGAAATAGGATTCTATTATGGGTATATTTTTGATGGAATCAAAGATGAGATCAAACACCGCATAATAGAATTGGTGATTGTAAATATATTACCACCAACTAATTCCACATAATTATCAGTGACAAACATAGATCTTATTGAATTTTCCAAAATAATCTCTAATAAAATATCGGCATTGGAATTTTTGTGTAAGCAATGC
>JBOGRA010000025.1:0-17407 GCA_050749325.1 Nitrosotalea sp.
CAATTCAGGAATTGAATACCTTTGCATTAGCTGTACTTGACGAAGCCTGTCTATCCCTTTTCAAGAAGGATTTCAATCAGGCAGAACGTACAGTAGAAAGGAGTACCGAAATTTCCAAGTATGAAAAAAAAATCCTAGACAGTATCAAGTCACTCAGAGATGACGAAGAGATATATCGTGTTAGGCGAATGAACGAAAACATACGCAGGATAGCGGAATACGCCAGCGATATTGCTGAAATCGTAATGAATATGACTATAGAAAAGAGTCTGCGAAGGCAATGAGATACGAAGAAAAGGATTGCACATATTGAAAGATTCTGCCATCCTGATAGCATATGATAAAGAGGATGTCGTCAAGGAGGCCGTTGCTCTCTGTGACTCTGCAGGCTATGAACTAAAAAAAATAATACGACAAAAATTCCTTAACAGATCTAAGTTTGGACTGGGGGAGGGAAAGGTTGAGGAACTCAAGGAATTTGTTGGTTCCATAAGGCCAGACGTCATAATATATGACGAAATTCTAAGGCCCAGTCAGAATTACAATCTTGCCTCTACTCTAAAAACCAAAATTCTAGACAGGGAAATGCTGATATTGGAAATTTTTGAACGCAGAGCCAAGAGTTCGGAATCAATGCTGCAAGTCAGGTTGGCCCATCTAAGATATGAGATGTCAAGAGCCAAGGAACGCGTAAGACTTGCAAAGATGGGAGAACAGCCTGGCTTTATGGGCATAGGAAAATTCGAGGTGGACGTTTACCATAATGATATCAAAAATAGAATGAATAACACCAAGGCTAAGCTGGTCAAGTCATCAAAACAACGTGAACTTCACAGACAGGCAAGAAAAAGAATTGGATTTAAGACCATTTCGCTTGCAGGATACACGTCAGCTGGAAAAACTACATTGTTTAACACATTGACTGGAGAACAAAAAGAAGAGAGCCCAAAGCTCTTCACTACTCTTTCAACAACCACAAGAAAAATAGTGTTACGCGGTACTGAGATATTAATATCGGATACGGTTGGCTTCATAAGCAAGCTTCCAGCATACATGATTGAGGCATTCAAGTCCACACTTGAGGAATTAGTTCACACAGATATTGTAATAGTGGTAATAGATTCAAGTGATCCTTTTCCAGAATTAAGGAAGAAATTCAAAAGTTGTGTGTCTACCCTTGATGAAATAGGTGTAAATCAAGATAAGATAATTTTTGCCCTAAACAAGTCAGACTTGATTGTAGAAGAAGAGATCATCGACAAGGCAGATCAACTAGGCTTGAAGGAAAATAAAAAATGGCTGTCCGTATCAGCAGCCACAGGTCAAAACATTCCAGCCCTTGAGAATCTCATTTATTACATACTTGAAAATCAGCCCTTATTGAATGAGAAAAACGCAGCAAAACAAGAAATAAAAATCAACCATGAAGATTGAAGTTTTACGGATAGGCCAGAGATTGGTAAGGGATGATAGAGTAACCACTCATGTTGCCCTTGTGTCAAGAGCACTTGGGGCATCAAAGATATTGATGTATGACGCCAATCCAGAAATAAAAGACACTATTTCCAAAGTAAACAAAATGTGGGGGGGTAATTTTCAAGTGGAGATCATTGAGGATTGGAAGAAAGCTATAAGATCCAAGAAATCCGATTCATACAAAATTGTCCATCTAACAATGTATGGGGAAGATATCAATGAAATAGAAACTGGACTGAAAAGAGAAGAAAAGATCTTGGTTGTGGTAGGAGCAGAAAAGGTACCAAGAGAAGTTTACGATATTGCAGACTATAACATAGCAATAGGAAACCAGCCACATTCAGAGATATCTGCGCTAGCCATTTTACTTGATAGAATATCAGATGGAAAACAATTGCAAAAGAAACATGCCAATGCCCAGCGCGAAATAATTCCTACAAAAAAGGGAAAAAGAGTAATGAATAAAACCATTGATTAAATATGGAGAGAAGAGGAGATTTTGACATGAATGTGGAGCACGAAGATCCTTTTGTTAAAATAGCTGCCTTGATTGGTGGCGATGAGTATCTAAAGGTGGCCCGTTCTCTGCTAAATACAGAGGATGCCACAGATGAAGAGATTGCAAGCTCCACAGGTCTTAGAATCAACATTGTCAGAAAGGTATTGTATGACCTTTTTGGAAAAGCCCTGATAACTGGAATAAGGGTAAAGGACGAAAAGAAAGGTTGGTTTGTTTACAGATGGAGGGCCAGAAAAGACGAAGTGGACAATTTCATAGGAAATCAGAAGAAAAAGATTGTTGAGAGGTTACAACAAAGACTCGATTATGAGAATTCTGCAGACTTTTATCATTGTGGCAACATGGACTGCCAAAAACTAACGTTTGAAAAAGCTTTAGACCTTTCCTTCAAGTGTCCTACCTGTGGAAAGCTTGTTAATCTTTCAAAAAATGATAAATTGAAAAAAGCGTTGCAAGCAAAGGTTGATCAGTTACGCGGCGACTTGAAACACTAAATGACATAGTGCAAAACTATCTCGTTGCCCACCCTTTTGATGTGCTTTAGCTTTAAGGGATATGATATATTGTCAAATCCATGTCCCTCAACTAGTGATACAGCTTCTCTGCCGCCAACCACGTATGGAGTAATAGTTACAATAATTTCATCAATTAGCTTTTCTTTTAAGAAATACCAGTTAGTCGTTCCTCCACCCTCAACGAGTATCTTTCTGATACCTCGCTTTGCTAAGATTGATAACAATTTTTTGAGATCAATTCTGGTTTTTCCACACTTGATCACCTCCAATCCTTTCTTTGTAAGAAGAGACACATGCCTATGTGGTGCAATTTCTGATACTATTGCCATGGTGGGGATCTTCTTTGAGGTTTTTACAATTTTTGAGCTGGAAGAAATTGTTGCTTTAGGATCTAGAATTATCCTAATTGGATTTTTACCTTTTACATGTCTTACCGTAAGAGAGGGGTTGTCTACAGATACCGTGTTTCTTCCAACTAGTATAGCATCTACACTACCACGAAGTCTATGAACTCGAGTGAGATCTGTGTTTGAAGAAAATTTTGATTTTCCCTTACGGGTAGCTATCTTTCCATCTACGCTCATAGCTGCGCTCAGGATAACATATGGTTTAGAATTTGCCATGCACTAGTTCTCCCTCAAACATTACTGCCCTAATTGTGCTCTCTGATGCACGGTGGACAATGGCAGCATAAGGATTATGCATAGGCTCTAGATCAATTGCATGTTTTTCTATGAATATACAATCTGCAAAGCTGTTTCTTTGTATAATTCCAATTTTACTGCCAAAGGTGTTTGCAGCGTTAACCGTTGCCATTTTTAGTATAGATTTTGGAGGTATTCGCGTTTTGTTCATACCCATAGAAACTTTCCATAGATAGTCCATCTCCCTGAACATGTCAGGAGAATTTATCATTACATTATCCGTACCAATTGTGAGGTTACATCCCACTTTCATCATCAGACTAACATCTGGTATGCCCTCGGCTAGTGCGCCATTTGCACGTGGACACACTACAATGCCCACTTTTCTGGCAAGCAGAAGGTCGCTTTTTGAGGCATGTGTCATATGAATGAGCAGACTAGGTTTTGTAAGCATGGCCCTCTGGGTTTCTGTCTTTTGTGTCGTTCTTTTTGATATGCTATTGCTTTCCTCCGTCTCTGCAGAATGAATTGCGCGTATGATTCTCTGTTTTGAAAAATATTTCAGGACAGAATTGCTGAACTCATTTGGCCCGCTTATTCCCAAACCGTCACAACTTTTTATAAGATTTTTAAGATCTGTTTTTTTTGATTCTGGCAGGGAAAAATTTTTCTTGATTAATTTAGAATCTTGATAATAGTTTATTCTGCCCAAAACTATTGGTCTTATCGAAATTCCATATGACGCATTTTTTAGTATGTTGGCTCCTTCTAGACCACCCTCTCTAAAGTCAATAAAGGTGGTTATCCCTTTTCGAATCATAGAGATGCAAGAATTTTTAATAAAATTTGTAAGATGAGAAATCTCGGAATTCTTGAGAATTCTTTGTTTAAATCCACTTACAGGGTGAATCTTTGATTCTACATCTGAGTTGATTCCCACATCCTTTCCTATAGAATCCCCTATGTGAGTATGGGAATTAACAAAACCTGGCATCATCAAGAGGCCCTCACAATCAATAACTTTCTCTTTACTGTAAGGTATCAAACTTTCCCCTATTGATTCAATATATTTTTTAGAAATTCTTACGTTTGTTTTAACAATATAATCTAGTTCTTTACCATAAAGAAGACTAACATTTCGTATTAACATGTAAGCTCAAGAATTCTCTGTTCATCTTTACCAGAATCGCGAAGCTCTCGTATTTTGTCAAGCGATTTGGTTGCTAGTTTTGCTGCATCTCGTCCTGTCCTTGCAGTCCCTATACCACAGTTAAACAATATGCCATAACGCTCTTTTATCAATTCAAGAAACTCTGATATGTTTTCTTGTGCAATAGATGAACTAACTATCATAAAATTATCTCCACCCATAAAGAATGCAAGGGAGTTCTTTTTTAGAAAAAATTCTGACATGTCAGAATACAGTTTGAGCACAAGTGACGAAACCTCGTAGGGTGATTTCTTGGCTGAAATGGATGTAGAGCCGTCTACATCCATGTGTATTATCTGTACTTGGTCGTTGCCATTTTGTAGGGATTGCCCAAAAATATTGTGCTCCTTGTCCAAAACGAGATTTGTTCTTCGTGCATTGTCTGCATTTGAGTTTGCTTCAAAGGAAGTCTTTCCTTGCCCTATTGCCATTGATAGACCTAGATCGAAGAGTTTTGACAACTTTTCTTGAATTTCCACATGACCCCTTACTGTGAGCCCATTTGTGATAACAAAAATCTCATCGAATCTATTAGGAAAGGCAAGACAGCTCTTCTCTGAAAACAGGTTCTGAATCTCTTTGTATAGCGATGACTGGAGCATCTGAAGCCTGTGTTCCCTGTCACTTCCCAAAGTAAGAGTCCATGGTCCATATCCTGTTATTTTTAGTATAGTAAGTTGAATCATTTCAAATCTTTTTTAATTCATCAAATATTTTTTGTGCTGCCTCCACGGCCCTTTCTGCAACTGGCCTTATTCTCTGATGGGCCTGTCTAGCACTCATGCCGGGACCTGTTATTCCAAGGGAAATGGGTTTTTGATATTTTAGTGACAGCTCAGTTAATGCCTTTGCCACAACATTTGCAATAAGTTCATCATGCTTTGTTTGACCCTTTATTACTGCACCAAGTGTTATGACAGCATCAACCTCCTTCTTTTTCAACAAGATATCCACCACAAGAGGCATATCAAACACGCCGGGAACTTTGCAGGTATGACCTATGGTCATCTTGAGGGATCTTGCTTTTTCAAGCGCTACCTCGAGCATTTTTGAAGTTACTTCATCGTTGAATTCTGCTACAACAATTGCAATATTCAAAATTAGTGCTCCTTGGCGTATTCTACGAGTTTACTACCATCAAAATACGGTATTGCATTTTGCTTTGCGTATTTTTTTGCCTTTTCAGTAGAAAGTGCTCCATATGTTTCCGAGTCTAACATTTCACAGATAACAGTTACAGGTGACAGACCTGCAAGAATAGCTAAATAAACTGACATCTCCGTATGCCCCAATCTACTAGATAATAGTCCTTCTGATGCAATAAGAATGGAAACATGGCCAGGTGTTTTAAAACTTGAATTGAAGATTTCCTTCTTGTTTGTATTTTGGCTTTTGTATAGACGAGCCATTTCTGACATTGTCAGTGCTCTGTCCCGGTCTGTAACTCCAGTATAGGTACTTTGGTGATTAATTGAGATTGAAAATGACGGTCTGTCTCCATATGGTGCTTTTCCAATAATCATCTTTTTGGATTCTGCATCAACATTCTGAGAATTAGAAAGTATGTCATGCATATAGTTTAGGCCCAAATTTTTTGCAAAAGCGTGGTTCACAGATAGGCATATGAGCCCGCCAGCATCCTGCCGCATTCTTGCAATATGTTCAGGTGTGACAAAATCGGCAGCAACTACCATATCTACCTCATTTTCTCGCGTACTTTCATCATGAAGTAAGACAAAATCGCCTCTTTTCAGTGAGGTTATAGTTTCTTCTAGAGACATGTAATGATCAGCTTGGAATTATAATTATAAATCTTACTACAAAATTGGTTATTACCACAAAAGTGGTAAATGGTTAATCTTTAGATAAAATGTACTTTCCAAGAACGTCAGTTTCAATATTAACTTTATCACCAATTTTCTTCAGTCCAAGATTTGTTACTTTCATAGTATGTGGAATTATAGAGACTGAGAATTTATTTTTCATTTTATCAACTATTGTCAAACTAATGCCATCTATTGTTATAGATCCTTTTTTAGCAACATATTTTGATAATTCTTTTGGAAGTTCTATCCATATCTGGACTTGATTGGGTTGTTTATTTATTTTTGAAATTATTCCTGACCCGTCAACATGTCCCAGTACGAAATGTCCCTCTAATCGATCGCCCATTTTGAGGCTTCGCTCTATGTTTACTCTATCTCCATTTTCTAAAGAACCAAGATTGGTTTTCTTTATTGTCTCTCCAACCATTTCAAATTTTGCCATCCCTTTTGCAATATGTATTGCCGTTAGGCATACGCCGTTTATTGCAACACTATCTCCAACTTTGAGTCCTTTTGCAGTCTTACCAAGGTTTATTGTCATCTTTGCTTCGCTCCGGGTTTTTGTATTCTTATCAAATCGTATTATTGTGCCCAGTCCCTCAATAATTCCGGTAAACATCAAACAACATGATTTTATGGATTAGTCATGATTTATGTTCATCGTTAAAAGATATTTGTGGATTGTACAGTTATGTAGAATCGACAGACTGGAGTAATGTTTGTGCCCTCTTAAAGTGCACTTCATCTATCATTTTTCCTTCCACCTTTGTTGCCCCTCTCTTCTTTTTCTTTGCTGACATGTATGCATCAATCACTTTTCTTGCCCATTCTACCTCATGGCTTGTTGGATAAAATACACTATGAGCGGTTTGAATCTGATTTGGATGGATAATGGTTTTCCCTGCGTATCCCAAGTTCTTTGCCACAGTACAGTCTTGCTCAAAGCCAGTTTCATCGTTTAGGTCCTGCCAGATTGCATCTAGTGCATATTTTCCTGCAGCTCTTGCATCTACAGGAATCTTTGCCCTTGCATATTTTGCACCCTCTGCTTGTTTTGTATACTCTATTCCTAAATCATGGAGCAGGTCAAAGACGCCAAATATCAGGGAAGATACACGTTTACTGGCAGATGCAATAGAGTATGCATTTACTACTCCTTCAGTAGACTCGATAGATGCCATTAGCTCTATTGGTTTCAATTTTCGCTTCTTTTCTAAATTTACAAGTACCCTTTCTATTTTTTTTATTTCACTTGCGTTATTGACTTTGGGTATAACTATGCCGTCAACTCCCCTCTGAACAATTGCAGCAAGATCATCTCCAACCAGCCCTGACATTGGAGAATTTGTTCTGACATAGATTTCAGCTTGATAGTCTGTTCGTTGTTCAAGTACTCCTTTGATGATGTTTCTGGCAGATTTTTTTTCTTCAAGCGGTACAGAATCTTCAAGATCAAAACAAACAATGTCGGCAGAAAGCGTCTTGGCTTTTTCTAAGAAACGTTGGTTGTTACCTGGTACAAATAGAAGACTGCGTAAGAGTCTTGCCATAAAATTGGTATGGCTATGGCTTCAATAAGATTTTGCCGAAGAGTCCTTTACCGGTTAACATTTTGGTGTGTGCTTCTGCGGCATTTTCAAAGCTATATGTAGAATCAATTACAGCTTTTATCTTCTTTTTACCCATCCAAAACAAGCCCTGTTCTAGTTCAGCTTTTGTTCCTTGTGTTGAACCAAGGATGTTCGTTCCTTTGAAGAAGATGTGTCTCAAGTCAGTCTTTGCGTCATATCCGGTTGTTGCACCACACGAAACAAGTGTTCCACCATACTTTAGCAATGTGAGCTGAGCATTCCAGTGTGTCTGACCAATGTGGTCAAATGCAATATCGATGCCGCCGTATGGTTTTGCTATGTCTCTTACTTGTTTGCTCCAGTCTTCTTTTCTGTGGTCTACTGCATAATCTGCGCCAAGCTGTTTTAGCTTGTCTAGTTTATCTCCACTTGCGGTTGAAATTACAGTACAATTGTACAGTTTTGCAATTTGAATTCCAAAGCTTCCCACACCAGAACCTCCTCCCATGATAAGTACTACTTGACCTGGTCGGATTTTTGCTCGACCTACCAACATGTGCCAAGAAGTAAGTAGTGTCATTGAAGCTGCTGCTGCCTCATCATAACTTACACCGTCAGGAATTTTTGCTACGTTGACTTCAGGTAAATGAGTAAGCTCAGAAAATGCTCCCCACAGAGGTCCTGTCTGGAATCCCCAGATAGTTCTCTTCAAGCAATCATATTCACGACCGTCAGTGCATGCTTGACATACTCTACATGACATGTTTGAGTGAGAAACAACTCTGTCACCAACTTTAAAACTTGTAACATCCTCACCAACAGCAACTACATCTCCGGCAGCGTCGGAACCAGAGATGTGTGGCAATGGAACGGGGACTGGCTGGCCTCTCATTCCCCAAATATCATTATAATTTAATGCAGCTGTCTTTACGCTAAAGACAACTTCGTTTGGTTTTGGTTTTGGATCTGGAACTTCTTTTACTTGTAAAATTGATTTGTAATCATCATCTGGGGCATATTTTTCATAAACAACTGCCTTCATAGATGGTTTCGACTAATTTACCCCTAATATATTTTCGCTAAGGTTTATCTTCTGTTTATCTTAAAATCGTGCTTTGGTTGCTGGATAGAAAGCAGAATCTGCTTTAGTTGATCATCTGATATCTGGTTATGCAGTTTTCCCTGAGATGCCAGACCTAGAAGATAGTTCTCTACCATGGCTGCAAGCTCGGGTTTAACCATCCGTACATTATTCAATCTCAATCTTGCCTCTGGCGCAAGAAGAGTTTTCATAGCTTGTTCTTTTAGAGCTGTAACTTCTGCATCAGTAGGATTTTTCTCATCATTTGGATCTTGGTTACTCATAAGATCACTAGGAATATTTTTTTAGATTCGGATTTTTTGTAACCAGTTCATTTAGCAACTCAGTTGAAACTCGATCAACTTTTTTCATTCCCTCATGAGAGATTGTTCTTCCTTTTCCTTCAACCTTGTCAAGATAACCTAGCTTTTCCAAATTGTGTATGGCAGTTCTAATTATTGCGCCGCCAGCATCTCTGTGGTGCGCTCCACCATATCCAACTGGTTTTGCTCCACCATACATTGTCCTTAGATCTTGTACGCCAATTGGTCCGTGCAAGTAAATCTTTCTCAAAAGTGAAGCACACCTTGTATAATACCAGTCATTTTGATGAGGAGGTTTAACTGCATGTGCACCTGTCTTGACAAATGGAATCCAACTAGGTGTTGTTATGTCTTCAGTCTTTAGAATCTCCGATAACTTGCTAATCAGTAAATCTGCTGGTACATCATATGCCTTTGCCATAAAATCCAAAACTCAAAGCTCGCCTTATAAATCATTGACCTTTGGTAGCTTGTTTTTTTATTATTTTTCTGTACGTGTGATTACAAAATTTACAGGTTATACGTATTGATTTCACGTCAGATCTTCCCAGTCGAATTCTTGCCGTGAATCCTGGAACGATAAATTTCTTACATTTTTTGCAAAAGTTCATTCTTATCTCATAAGGCATTCTGACACGATATTTTGTGCTCAGTCTCTTTGCTAGACTTGCCTGTCTTTCAGCTATCTCTGGATCGCCTCGTGCATTTGATATTGCATTTTTAATCAAGATTTGCATTCTCTCAACGATAAGATCCCGTGCCCTAGTCTTCATGTTGATTAAATAATGCCTACCCTTAAAATACAATCTTGCTTTCACTAGTAATAGCAGAGTCAGCGTTGGAGCTAGTGCCTAAAGAGCTTCAAAATCACAATTCGGTTCTTGCGTCGGCTAGAAGATTTAACAAAAAGCCATCTGAAATTCTCCTAGATGTATCGTGGCATTTTGCTGCCATGAAGAAGATAAAAAATGAGATAAAAAGAGGCAGGCCTGATTTGGTACATTTTTGCCTTCTTGAGGCTTGCAGCATACCCATCTATTTTGAAAATAGACTACAAGTCTTCATGCACACAGTTGATGACATGGCAATATTCTTTGACAAGTCAGTAAGACTACCCAAGTCTTATCACCGATTTGCAGGACTCGTTGAGAAATTATATTCTGAAGGTAAGATCGAAGAAAACGGCAAAAAGCTACTTGAGATAAAAGAAATGAATTTCGGTGATCTGATCAAAAAAATCAGCCCAAAGCGGGTAATTGGGCTCTCAAGCAAAGGGACCTTGTCTTCTTATCAACAACTTGCAGAAGAAACAGATAAAGACACATGCATTGTGGTTGGAGGTTTTGCAAAGGGACAATTTTCTGATGATACCAAGAAGTATTTTGACAAGATGATATCAGTTGACAAGAGCCCTCTTGAAGCTCACATAATTATTTCTCGCATACTATACGAGTGTGAAAAAAGAATTATTATGTAGGTGTAAGATTGGCAGTGTGAGCGGTCGTAGTATAGTTTGGTTAGTACACTGGCCTTCCAAGCCCGTTACCCGGGTTCAAATCCCGGCGACCGCATTGTTCTGTTTTTATGAAATTATTTTATTAGATATGATATATTGAATCAAGTTTAGAAACGTCGCATCATCTATCTTTCCCTCAAACCACCAATTAGCGGTGTTCTTTAACCAATAAGGAATTACACTTCCACTGGATTCTTCGTTATTTGATGTGATGGGGCTTTGTTGACTCATGTATTGTATAGCATTATAAAAATCAGAATCGTTTACTTTACCATTTGCCCATAGGCCTGCCACTCTTTTTGCCCATACGATATCAGTAGAATTGAGTGTAGGCTCTTTGCTGGATTGATTATCAAGGAGATAAAACCACCCTATACCCGATTCTGTTTTATTGATAAGTGTGCCTTCCAAAAAAACTGTATTGTTAAAAGAGCCAAATTTAGTATAGTCCATGTTAACTGCCCTAAGAGTCACTTCACCTCCAGTTGTGAACTGTGGATAGTCACTGATATTGAAAACCTTGATTGCAAATCTTCCATTTTGGGTATCATTGGGCAGTATATTTTTAGTAATTACCTCTCCCCCTTGTGCCTCCATTAGCTCAGATGCAAACTGAGTTTGTAGGGGATTGATTATTTTATGATCAGAGTCGGCATACGAATAGTCTACTGTTTGCTGGGGAGTCTTGTTACAGATCTCATGCCTCCAAGTACCAGGGAATTTTATTGCATCAATCATTAATTGACCATGAAGCAGTTCATGATATAGAATTACTTGGTTTTCTACCTGATGTACTATAGGGTTCACACCTGTTCCATTTAACAAAATTTCTGGATTAAGCCTAAGCTCGTTGTTGCATTGAAGCGTGACCTTGCCTGCTTCTGTTGTAACAAGACAGTTCCATGTATAGGTCCCTCCTGTAACTACATCCTGATGAGAATTATTTTCATCAAATTTAGCTAATCTAGTAGTGATTACAGACACTACAAAATTATTTGTATCATTAGCATTGCATGGAAAACTTGTGATCAGTGACCTTTCAAATGTCTGAATTACGTCTGTTACATCTTTCTTAGGAACTGTGGTCTTCTCAAGTTGAGCAAGCAATTGATTGAAAAGATTTTGCTCTTGGGTTGTCGGAGGCTCATAAGTGGCATATGCTGAGACAAAATTTGTAAAAATCAGAGAAATAATTGCAAGACATAGAGTTTTCAAACTAGCAGATTCACTTTTTTGCAATCAAGAAGTATGGCTCATCTGTATTTGATTCTTAAATTCATCCCATGCTGGCTTTGTGTTGTTGTTATCATCAATCAGCCCCGTATTACAAAGATATGCTGCGGTATTATTCAAGAGAATACTGTTACTAAATGAAGTAGATATGTTTGTGTTCAGTCCGTTATAGCAGGTATCAAACGGTCTGTCATACTGCCTGTACCATGTCATAAACTCAAACTGGGACGCATTTTTTCTGTAAAAGTCAAAAACGTCTTTCATAAATTTTACTTGGTTATCCTCTGTTCCATTAACTGCTTTAGCCGTGCTCCATCCAATCTCCATTAATGCAATGTTTTTCCCGCCTGAATAATTCATCATATTTTGAAGATCTTGTACTTCCCTGTCGGGACTCTTTGTCTGGTAAAATAGCAAGTCAACCGGCGAGTAGGAATACGCCACAAAGTCGCCCTGATTTAGCTTTTTTACCATGCTACCGTCATAGTGGTTTATCAAGTCGTTTAGCGAGAACCAGTTTCCAAACTTGACATTGGGATGCTTTGCTTTAAGCTGAGAATAAACAGAGTTGAAAAAGTCTACATATTTTGGAATGTCATTTGGATGATCTCTAAAGTAGATGTTCAAATCTCCGCCTATGATTACATAATCCACAATGTAGTATCTTGATAGAATTTTGTCAAGTGCGTTTGCTGTCTGGTTTGCTAGATTTGCATCAAGATTTGGTTGTCCCACCCAATTTGGAAATGGTCCAAGCTGATCGTTGTTTATTATAGAAAAGTAGAGTGTGACGTTGAGATGTTGTTCCCTATTTAGACCCATGAGAATATCATAGGTTTGCCAATTGAAGGTTCCTTGTTGTGGTTCTATGATTGGCCACAACATGTAGACATTGCTTCGACCTATGCCTGTCGATGCAGCCTGAATGTAGGCATTATGCACTTGATCAAGGGTTGGTCTCTCAGTTAGCGGCATGATGACAAGACCAAGTTTTGGATCGGGTGTCACCTGAGTCTGAGGTTGTGGTTGCACTTGAGGCTGCATAGCAAGAAAGAATATTGCAACGGCAATCGCAACAGCTGCTGCACCTATAACAATCCCGATAGTTTTTTTCTGCAACACTGTTTTCAGTAAGTGATGATACTAAAAATGTTCTTATCAATTTGATAGCTTATGTAATATTTTGTAAACTTGTCGAAGGTTATATCACTATTACTTTCTTCTTAAGAAGATTAAGGATGTCACAAGTACACCCATGATATCTGTCAAATGTGTAACGCAGAATCATCTATGCACTGAGATTCTTCCAGTGATGGAGGATTTCAGGTTTATTGTAAATGAGGCAATCAAGCTTGGTATTGAGCATAATATTACTTCCAGATTCAAGCTACAATCTCTTGTCTATCCAAGATTTAACAAAACAATCTATTCAGGATATGTCTGTACTGCGATCTGGAAAGCCTCTATGATTCTCAAAAACTATCGTAGAATAAAAAAGAAGAACACAATTGCCAAGATACCGTTCATGAAAAAATGCATTCTTGTAATAGATAACCAGAGATATGAGATTATTCACAATCACCTTAAGTTTCCAGTCAGGCCAAGGCAGTTTGTATACATTCCCCTAAACCATCATGTTTGTAAGATCCTTTTGAAACCAAACCTGAAACTTGGCTCAATCACGTTAACTGATAGCAAACTGTGCATATCATACTCAAGAGATATCCCAAGAAAAGATCCAAATGGATCCATTGGAATTGACATGAACCTTGAGAATATAACCGGAACTGATAATGAAGGAAATTCTATGATAGTAGATATGTCAAAAATAGTATCAATGAAGATGAAATATAGAAAAGTGCTATCGCATTTGACAAGATCTGATGCTAGGATTCAGAAAAAAATCAAACAAAAGTATGGTATAAAACAAAAGAACAGAGAAAATACCTTTTTGCACCAGAAATCAAAAGAAATTGTATCGACTGGTAAACAAGTCATAATGGAAAATCTTACAGGAATAAGAAAGTTGTACAGAAAAGGCAATGGTCATAGCAAAAAATTCCGATTCCGATTAAACTCTTGGTCCAGATTCAAGTTTCAGAACATGATTCAATACAAATCAGTTGATTGTAATGGGCTAAAAGTTATCTTTGTGAAACCAAATGGGACTTCATCGAAGTGTGCGACATGTGGAGGGAAAATGATATCCGAAGAGCACCGAATGATGATATGTCCTACCTGTTGTATTACAATAGACAGGGACAAAAATGCCAGTAAGAATATTCTGGCTAGAGGCTTGGTAATGCTGGAGCGGAAAGAACCAGCACGGTTCGAGCCTAACGCAATGCAAGGTGAAGCAAATGAAGGGGAATGTGAATCCGTCACTAATCCTGCTGAGCAGATTGCATTGAGTCTACTTGTGGGATGAGCCATCAGTTGACAGAACCTAAAAGAGTTTTGATCCCAATGTTCTAAATTTCAAATTAAAATTTAGTGAATAAAAGTAAATCCAACAGAGTCAAAAAATTTTTAAAAAGTTTATATCATATTTGATTTCTTGTTTAATTAAATCCTAGTTGCGGTGTGTGATGGTTCGTTGATCAGACGGCGATGCTCGTCATCGCGTTACCTATCACACACCGCGATTCATCGCTTAATTACGGCGATTAATGTTATGTGTAATTTTTAATACCTATCCGGATGTGCATCCGCTATATCCGCATTCAATGCAGATATTGCAGCCTTCTGCGAACACAAGTGCATTTTTACATGTAGGACACAATATCTCTTCAATTTGTTCAGCCGTAAGTTTTGGCTGTACTTGCATGACTCCATTTTCTGGAATCTTAATCTGGAGTGCTCGTTCCACCTGGCTTTTCAAATAGGCATTTGTGATATTCTTTGAAATGTAATCAGTTACATATGTGCTAGGAGTAACTTGGAATGTCTTTTGTACATCATCACCTGTCATGTGAAGCACCTGTTCATGTCTTGAGCCGTCTCGGTATACAGTGATTCCCTTCAGTCCGAGTTCATGTGCTAATAGATATGCGGCCTTTACATCGTCAGATGATACATCATTTGGCATATTGATTGTCTTTGCTATGGCATTTCCTATCCATCTTTGCCATACGCCCTGAGCCATTAGGTGATCTGTCCAGTGAATGTCCATTGCTGTAACAAAGATTTTCTGCATCCATTCTGGAATCTCTGGTATTCCTTTTACTGAGCCATAGTTATTTGCAATCTTTTCCAGCAACTGATCACTGTATATACCGTGTTCCTTGAGAACTGCTTCAAATATCTTGTTTGTGTAGAAGAATCTTCCTACGGTTACTCGCTTCTCAAACACAAGTGCAAACATTGGTTCCATTCCGTTGGAGCAATCTGCAATCATGGACAAGGTTCCAGTTGGTGCTACTGTAGTAGTGAGAACATTTCTGATTCCATGCTTTTGGATCTTTGTTATCAAGGCATCCCAGTCATAGGTACGAGTATTCTTTGGTTTTTCATAATAACCTGCCACTGGAATCTTTCCTTCTGGATATTCGGTTTTTGAACAAAGTGGAAACGGCCCCCGTGTTTTTGCAAGTGCAATGCTTTCTTCCGATGAATAGTAGGTTAGTGCCTCGGCTAATTTTTCCTGGAATTCATATCCTTCTTGTGAGTTGTATGGGATTCTTAGTTTGAATAACAGGTCTGCAACTCCCATCACTCCAAGCCCTATTCTTCTGGAATCCTTAGATGCCTTATCTATCTCTGGAATTGGATAGTTGTTGACATCAATTATATTGTCTAGGAATTTGGTTGTTTTTCTAATTGCTTCTTCATATCTTTGCCAGTCAAATTCGTATTGTCCATCTGCCTTTCTCTTTACAAAGTTAGATAGATTGATTGATCCAAGATTGCAGGATTCGTATGGATACAAGCTTTGTTCCCCACAAGGATTTGTTGCACGCAGTGGTGTGCCGCGAGCCTTTGCAAATACATTGTACTTGTTGATCACATCAAAGAAGATCAATCCAGGTTCTGCACTCTTCCATGCAGATAGTGCTATCAAATCAATAATATGATGAGCATTCACTTCTCTGACTGGTGCCTTGTCCAGAGGACTTCGTAGTGTGTATTTGCCATCTTGTGAATTTACCAGTGCTTCCCAAAAGTCTTCCCAGACTCCTACACTTACATTAAAGTTCTCTAGCACACCTGGCTTTGTTTTAGCAGTAATGAATTTCTCAATATCTGGATGCCATGATTCTATGATTCCCATGTTTGCACCCCTTCGTTTTCCCCCCTGCTTGACCACTTCTGTAACAGTGTTAATTATATTCATAAAAGAGACTGGGCCTGATGCAACTCCCGATGTTGATGCAACCATATCCCCTTCTGGCCTCAGGTCAGAATAATTGATACCAACGCCTCCACCTGATTTGAATATCAAGGCAGCATCAGAAGATGATTTCATTATCTTTTCCATGTCATCAGGCATTGCAAGCACAAAACAGGCAGAAAGTTGTCCAAGTCGTGCTCCTGCATTCATCATGGTAGGAGAATTTGGCAGAAAGTCTTGAGAAGCCATCATTTCATAGTATTCGTTGATTCTTTCAGCATGTTGTTCGAACTTGTTTGCTGCTAGCATTGTAAGAAATTCTTTGATGCTAACCTTCATCTGGCCCTGTTTGGCAAGGTCAATGTAGTGCTGTATGAGTGACCTAAAGTGATATTTGCTGAGATAATATTTTCCTATTTTGAATTTGCAGTTAAAGTCGCCCAGTTTGTCTAGATATTTTGCTGCTTCTTCTGTATTCTGCATAGCACCTTTTTCCACACTAAAGATAGATGGATCTTTTAGAACATCAGAGATTCCAACAAGCGTTGCAACTCTTTCAAACATCTCACTAGGGCTTTCATTTATCTGGCCCTTGTTGTTTCTGAGTAGATATCTAGAAGCAAGAACTCTAAGACAATTAAGATCAAATTTCTTGGCAACAGAATCTAGAGTCGTGGATTCAAGTACCTTTGATTTCTCTTCTCGTACTCTTCTGCGTTCGTGCCTATACAATATGTATGCCTTTGCTATCTCCCCCAATCCTTCATCAATTAGGGTTGATTCCACCATATCCTGAACATCTTCTACGCTTGGTAACGCTGAGGACGAATAGCCATGAGTTACAAGTTTTTCAATAACATGATCTGCCAGTTTATCGGCTGATCCACGATCAGGCCTGCCGCAAGCTACTAGTGCTTTATAGATCGCGTTTGAAATTTTATCCTTCTGGAACGAAGAGATTCGGCCGTCACGTTTCTTTACATCGATGATCGAATTCTCTATTTGTGAAAAATCTGTCATTTTATACTCCCCGCAAACAGTATCAAATGAGAGTTAAATAAAGTCTGCGGCAAAATTTTTTTTCGTATTGCTGAGCTTTGGATCAATTTTGTTGACACCGTTATGATTTTCATAGTAATAGATCGTCATATGTCGATATGAT
>JBOGRA010000026.1:0-16966 GCA_050749325.1 Nitrosotalea sp.
CCCATCCACAGTCTCAAAACAACCGCATATCCACTTGGTCTGGATCTCGCCTTCTACTGTCAGTTTGTTGTATTTGCTATTCTTTGCCATGATACAAAATAGGACGGAGCGATCTAAAAAGAGTTTTCAAAAATAATGAGTTTAAAAAATTGAAAAAGGTAGCTACGGACAGCCTTCCATTTTCTGGATAAAGTATCCTTTCTGTTCGATTTCATTGGCTATTGGCTGAGGAGCACCTTGTGAGTGACAGAATTGACACTCTTCGGTTGTAACTTTTGCATCGGCCTCATTTATGGTTTTTAGCCATTCTTTTGCATACTGGATTGCCTTTTGATGATCCTTTTCATTTGTGATTACATCAAAGTGCATCGTATGGCCGTCCTTTGCCTCTACATATGTGTCATATACGTGAATTTCCATGTTTTTGATGGATAAAAAAGGGATATTTATTCTAAATCACCGGGCTTTGTGAACGTATGTGCCTACCGGGATCTAAAGATCAGGCCCTTATCCTAGAATTTGATAACAAAGTTGACACGTCTGTTTCATTCTTCCGGTACCGATATGGAATCAAATGACAAGATAATGCTATACTTTCTTATGGCTATGATAGAAAGATTGCACTATTTACAAGTAATTTATGAATAAAGTCCAATGGCGGTTATAGAAATTGCGTTTAGACCAGAGTAATTCTTTTACGTAACTTCGTATATTACTTGTCATATTGTGGGGCCAAAAAGCCGGATTCAAGTGTAAGGATTGTAGTGCAACCTTTGTAGATAAAGAGCATTTTGAGCGACATAAAAAGAACATACACAAGCAATAATGCTAAAGGGTTATTACATTGATGGGTATGACAGTCGATTCTAAAATATATGCTCTGAACTCATTATTTGTATTAGAATAGATAATCCACGGGACTGGATTTACTTCCATGTATTGGCAGTCTGTAGAGGATGGATAAGCTGCTGAGTTTGGATGCGAGTGAAAAATTGCTATGACTTCTAAATTTTTCTTCTCAGATTCATTGTATGCTTTTATGAGTTCATCGTTTGATATGGTAAAATTAACAGGTGATGGTTTTGCATTTTTTGTTAGAAAAATATCCGTTATCAAAAATTGCCTATCATTGTTCTTTCCAAAAAGTATGGCACAAGATTCATTGGGTTCATTTTGCTTTGCATGTTGTATTAGTATGTCAACGTGATTTTTGGAAAGTGTTATCTCTTTTTGTAATGTCATCCTACTATTATTTTTCCAGTCATCCATGGATGAATTGTACAGAAGTACGATGTTGTACCTGGTGTTGTAAAAGTATATTTGAACGTATTTCCAGGTTTGATCAGACCTGAATCAAATGTTCCTGAGGGCCCAGCACTTGGATCACCACTTGTGACCGTATGAGCAGCAGCATCTTGGTTGGTCCAAGTTACAGTCGTTCCAACTTTGACAGAGAGACTTGCTGGATCAAAATATTTCTGTCCTGCACCTTGCGTGGATGCTCCTTTTGAGATTGTAACATTTGCAAAAAGTGACTGGGTAATCACTATCTTACCTGTCATCCATGGGTGAACTGTACATAAGTAATCATACTCGGTTCCATTTAATTTTGATGTATCAAGTGAGTATGTTTTACCTGGTGTAATCAAGCTAGAATCAAATATTGCACCATCTGGCGCATTTGTGACAGTGTGAGGTACTGTATCATTATTAGTCCACACTATTATGTCACCTTTTGGAACAGTGACGGTATTGGGTGTAAAGTTTGGATTTCCTTTGAAGGATGCATTGACTGGAATGTTGACATGTATTACTGGTGCTGTTGGCAACATCAGACTAACTGCTTGGGGTGCGTTGGTTTCATTAGTTTCATTTAGTGCGTGTAACGAGAATTGTGCACCGGGTCCTATGAATCCAAATACGGTAAAAGATCCGACTCCCAATCCCATGGCGGCTACAAATATTATAGCTATGGGCCTGAAATATTTTTGTGCCTTCATAGAAAAAAATGCTATGACAATAGTTGGTACGATTATGATGATTAGAATGCCTACAAATCTGGGTAATGATGATATTGTAGTGTTCAGACTTAATGCATAAGCTCCTACTGAGCCAGCGATTCCAAATATTACAAGGGTTGTTGCTTTGGCTCTTGGACTAGTTGAAACACCTCCGCTTAGAATTCCTGCGGACAAAAACACCATGCCAATAAACATGGTCAAACCTGAAAGTGCCTGCATTCCTGTAAGGAAAGTATTGGCGATTCCCATGTAGGTTAAAATGACTCCTCCCAGACCTATGGCGGTTAAACCCATACCAGGCATCATTAGATCCCAGTCGCTCATCTGTGGTAGTTCGATTAAGTGAGGTACTTAATTCTTTTGACCTCTCGTGACAAACTTCGAAGAAATTAAATTCCCAGCAAACTCGCCAAGAGTAGTGGGATTAAAAGAAATACTGGAAATATCAAAACCACGTATAGTAGTTTTACTTGTAATTACTGCCGTAACATCGATGTATGCGGCCAGTAAATTGATAGGACCGCCACTTAACTATGTCAGTCTATTACACATAATCATTGCTGGATCGCTTTCTTCAGCCGGCTCGAGTGCTCTCAATCACTATTATGATCGAGACATTGATCTATTGATGAAAAGAACTAGTAACCGACCAATCCCGTCGGGGAGAATGTCCGCAAGAAATGTTTTGATATACGGTCTAATTGTAAGTGCTGCATCTGTAATTTATGCATGGTTTACCCTTAACCCAATTTCTACATTTTTCATTGCATTAGGAGTTTTCTTCTATGTTATAGTCTACACGGTGTGGCTCAAACGTGCAAATTCATCCAACATTGTAATTGGAGGTTTTGCTGGTAGCTGTGCTGCCATGGCTGGATGGTCGGCTGCTACTGGTTCGATGGACATATTGGGTGCACTTGTAGGGATTCTTGTCTTTGCGTGGACTCCGTCTCACTTTTGGTGTCTTGCAATGAAGATAAGAGATGACTATGCACAAGCACATGTTCCAATGTTACCAGTATTGATTGGAATGCAAAAAACATCAAAGTACATACTTGCTAATACAGCAATATTACTTCCATATTCGTTGGCACTTGTAGCATTCGGATTAGGTTATGTCTATCTTGCAATTGCTGCAGTATCGGGTACCTTGATGTTGATATATCATTACAAACTTACAAAGACTCCAACTTCGGATTTTGCATGGAAAGCCTACAAGGTGACTGCTCCGTACCTTACGATAATATTTGTAGGGATTGCACTCGATGCTGCGTTCCACTTTCCTGTACTAAAATAAATTATTCTTGAATGTCTTGTTCTTGTTCAACGCCGGGGAATCCTGCTTCGTATTCTTTTTCTAGGTTTTCCCTGTTCTGTTTTTCTATGTCGTCTTCGTTTTCCTCTTTTTCATAAATCTCGATCCTTCGCTCGTCTTTTGTTAGCCACGTAACTTTGATGAGACCATATATTTCGAGATTCAATAATGTTTTATTGAATTCGTCTTCAGGAATTGAAATTCCAGATTTTATCAGTGCCTTTGAGAGCTCAGAGTCTGTCATAGAGCCTGCATTTTTTACTATCTCATATACTGAATTTCTAAGGGGAATAGCTGCCATATCTAACCATAAAATGCCTTGTCAATTGGCTTGGGTAATGCGTATGATATATTGTCTTTGATTGAGGAATACCAATCCTCAACGCCTTTGGTAATGGAAGGTTTGACGACTTTTAATGCTGCGGCAAAGTCCATGCTGCTGATTTTTGGTGTGTTGTTTCTCATAGCTTGTACTGCCGACTCTCTGCATACTGCTACCAAGTCAGCACCTGTGTATCCCTTTGTTGAAAGGGCGATCTCCTTCAAATCAACATCTCCAGATAGAGGCATCTGTCGTGTGAGCGTCTTAATTATCTCAAATCTTCCTTTTTCTTCAGGTGGTGGAATGAAGAGTATCAAATCTAGACGGCCAGGTCTTAACAATGAGGGGTCTATCAGATCAGGTCTGTTGGAAACTCCGATGACTATTACTCTTGCAGCTCCCCCATCTTCCATTTCAGTGAGCAACTGACTGAGTAGTCTTTCTCCCACTCCTCCTTCTTCAAGTGATTTTGATCTTGCCAAGGAATCCAATTCATCAAAAATTATAATGCATGGCGATGATGCTTTTGCTTTTCTGAAAATCTCTCTTATTGCCTTTTCCGATTCTCCTACCCATTTTGACAAGATTTCAGCTCCTCTGACAAATATCATGTTACCACCGCTCTCTGTTGCAAGTGCTCTTGCAAGCATCGTCTTTCCACATCCTGGGGGTCCATAAAGCAAAGCGCCTTTTGGAGGTTTGATGCCCATTTTCTGAAATTTTGCTGGTTCCTTTATGGCTGTAATCAAATTATCATTTAGTGTTCTTTTTGCGTCATCTAGCCCTCCCACGTCTTTCCACCATACTTTTGGACTTTCGACGTAGAACTCTCTCATTGCAGTTGGAACAATTTCATGTGTTGCATCGTAAAAGTCTTGAAGGCGTATGGTCATCTTCTGTAAGACTGCAGCTGATATCTTTTCTGTCTCCATTTCAATTTCTGGCAAAAATGCTCTGAGAGCCTTCATTGCTGCCTCTCTACAAAGAGACTTGATATCAGCACCTGTATATCCGTGAAGCTCTGCTGCAAGGACCTTCAATTCAACATCATCTGCAATAGGCATTCCTCTTGTGTGAATCTGTAGGATCTCTAATCTGCCCTCAGCGTTTGGTACTGAGATTTCTATCTCTCTGTCAAATCTGCCGGGTCTTCTCAATGCAGGGTCTACGCTTTCTGGTCTGTTTGTTGCCCCTAGCACGATGACATTACCTCTGTCTGTTAGGCCATCCATCAATGCCAATAGCTGAGCTACTACTCTTTTCTCAACATCTCCGTAAGCTTCTTCTCTTTTTGGAGCAATTGCATCAATTTCATCGATAAATATTACACTTGGGGCATTGTCTTTTGCTTCTTTGAAAATATCCCTAAGCCTTGCCTCTGTCTCTCCATAATACTTGTTCATTATCTCAGGACCGTTTATGGAATAAAAGTTGGCTTCTGATTCGCTTGCAAGTACTTTTGCAATCAATGTCTTTCCACATCCTGGAGGTCCGTACAAGAGAATCCCACTATGCGGTTCTACGTTTAATCTACTGAAAACTTCGGGATGTTTTAAGGGAAGTTCTACAATCTCACGCATTCTGTCTATCTGTGATCGGAGTCCGCCTATCTCCTCGTATGTAACACGTATCTTTTTGTCAACTGACATGTCAGTCAAAATGGTAAGTGACGTACCACGGTCTATTTTGGCGACACTTTTTGGTGAAATCTTGTGTATCTTAAAGTCCATGGAATTTCCAAGAATCATCACTGATATTTCATCTCCTTCCGAAAGGGGTAAGCCCTTTAACCTATTTTTGACAAAATCTGTAAATTCCTTGTCTACTGTAACATTTCCGTTAACTGGCATCAAGACTACACTTTTTGCTGGTTTTGCAATAACTTTTCTAACATTGACCAGATCGTTTATTCCCACACCTACATTCTTTCTTGTCTGCCCGTCTATTCTAACCATATCTGGTGCTTTGTTATCATCATCGGCAGGCCATACTATTGCACAGCTAGATTTTTTTCCTATAATCTCTATCATATCGCCCGGCTCGATTTTTAAAAATTCCATAGCTTCCGGTTCTATCCTGGCGCGTCTTTTGCCTACATCTCTCTGCTTGGCCTCTCCAACACGCATCTGGAGCAGCTCATCTTTTTTTACCAAAAAGACACCTCATTACTTGGCATCTACGGAAGCTCGACTTATTCCAAGCACTTCGAACTCTCCTACGCCTTCAATTGAACGTACACTGTTTTCAAGTGAGTCCATTTGTCCTTCCTTGTCATCTAATGAGAATTCGGCGTTAATAAAGTAGAGACCAAAAGCAAGTGGCTCTTTTGTATATTTTAAGAGCGCTATACCGTCCTTTAGAGCCGGGTTGATCTTTTTAGCAACGTTATCAAGATCTATTTCAATTCCTGTTGGTAAAATCTTTGCTCGTAATACTAGTCGAGGCATTTTCTTTATGGACCTTCAAAATTACATGATTTGCACTTGTATGCACTAGCTGCCTCTCTGCAACTTTCACAGCGCCAAATCAGTACGGTACCACAGTCAGGACAATTGAATTTTACGCATTTATCATTAGGCATTATTGGTCTATGGCACGAAGTGCATACTGGTAAAGTAATCGACGATGACATGTTGAAAGCTGGACTTTCTACCGAATTTATATCTTCCTTATGGATGGATGCACATTCAACTCAATAAACGTCTCAATTCATTTCCTAAAATTACCTGAATAGCTTTTGCAGAACCCTTTATCCCCAAAAGTTTTGCAACCGATACTGTGTGAAAGTCAAAACTTCCCTCTTTTGAAATCTCCTCTAATACTTGAGGAGTTATTGATTCAAAAAGATCATTGATTGATTTGTTGTCAAGTCTTTCAAGAAGCGATCTAGCAAGAAGCATTTGATCAAACTCTTTTCCAAATTTATCTGACCACTCCTTCTGATATCTATTCAACTCTTCCTCTTTTCCAGATTCCAAAAATTTGGATATGGAGTTTCCAGCTAATATTCCACCAAGCCCTGAAGAATAAATTCCACCGGCCGTCGTAGGTTTTGCCTGTCCTGCCGCATCTCCTATGGTTACTATGTTTCTTGTTACAAATTCTTTGATTGGACCCTTTATCCATATTGGCGCAAATATCTTTCTTACAGTAGAATAACCGCCTTTTTGCTTCAAAAAATCTTCTAGTACGGCTGCTGGGTTGATTCCCTTTCCGGCAACTCCAACTTTTGCCTCGTCGCGTCTAGTTGGTATTACCCATGCAAAGAAACCTGGATATTTTTCTTGATCAAGGTATACTTCGACCTGTTCCTTATCAATCCAGTCTGCATATACCTCATATTGTGCAGATTGTAATGTTCCCGTGCGGTCCTTGTGAATTAAAGAAGAAACTCCTCTTGCATCAACTATGATCTTACACTTGATGTCGCCATCTGTTGTTCTAACACCATCTTTGGTTATTTCTCTGAGCGATGATCTTACCCGTATTTCTGCACCATTGACTTTGGCCTGGTGCGCAATTTGTTTGTCAAATTCTCTTCTATCAAGCACTATGACCTGTTGCGGTCTTGCATCTAGTGTAAAACTTTTCCCTGATGGTGCCACCATGCGTGCTGATCTTACCTTGTTGTCAAGTGTAGCTCTCATTGGGATGATTCCAAGATCATCCATAGCTAATGTGCTCACGAGCCCCCCGCAGTGTTCTGGTGTGCCAATCTCATAGTCTTCTTCTATGACAAGTACTTTGTGACCTCGTGCAGAAATTTCTCTTGCACATAAGAGCCCTGCTACGCTTCCGCCTGCAACAACTACGTCGTAATCCACACTTTGTTGTTTTTCATCATTTATTTATATCAAACATCGTATCAACAAACATCTCTTGCCTATTGTTTGGGATGCAATCCAATATTTGTAAAAAGTAGAATAGTCTTCAACTGTTGAAGACTTGCCTCAAATCAGTTACTGTCTATGACAAAAATACTTTTAATTCAAAAGTTTAACATGTACTGTCATTATTCCAAATTGATATGGGTGCCATTAAACAAGTAATAGTGGTAAGAAAGGATCTTGGCATGGGTACTGGAAAGATTGCAGCTCAGGTGGGGCATGCGTGTGTTTTAGGAGCAGAACATGTGAGAAAGTCTCATAGGGAATGGTATAGTGAATGGCAAGAGTCTGGTCAAGAAAAAGTAGTACTCAAAGTTTCAAGTTTATCTGAGTTGGAAAATGTAAAAAAACATGTAATCTCTCTTGGTCTGCCATGGTCAGAGGTGACAGATGCTGGTCATACCCAGATTGAACCTGGAACAGTGACCTGTATCTCCATAGGGCCTGCTCCTGAAGATACAATTGATAAAGTTACACAAAGTTTGAAATTGCTTTAGATCTGCTTCTCACGATCTCTTACTTTTGCATCAAATGTAGCTGTGACGTTCTGTTCGGGTTGTGCATTGCATGCAGGTATCTTTATGATAAAATGATCATGAGTCTCAACATAACAACCGCTTTGGTCTGCTGACCTTACTGTGACTTTTTCAGTTACTGTGTTGGGCATGAGATTCCAAAATGGGAAAACTGCCGTAGTCATAATTGCAATTGCTGCCGTAATTCCACCAAATATGAGCAGTTTCTCATTCATGCATCTATCGAAAATAATCCATTATTTAGCATTATTGCGCCTTTCATGGCCTTGTTTGCAAAGGATGGGAATATTAGAAATCCTCTTAAATCCTTTTGTCATAGAAGAATTCTATGTTCGTAGCTGTAGTTGAGATTCTACTGAAAAATGGAACTGAAGAAGAATTCAAAAAATGGATAAATGAATCTAACAAAGATCTTGCCAAGTTTGATGGATTTGTTAACAGGCGATTGCTGGCAACTCGTACTGGTAAACATGTCATATTGGTAGAGTTTGAGAATCAGGAAAAGTTTGAAAAAATGCATCAAACCCAGGAACATTTTAAAATTCAATCAAAGGGACATTCGTACATGGAGACCCCTCCTAAACCAGTATTCTACGAAGTAATTACCAATTAACAAAAGTTCTACCTGTATCATTACAGTGCGTGAGACAATTTTTTGGCCTAATTGGCGGGATTTTTGGGTTATAATGAATAAAAAAAGATTTGACCAAGGCCCATCTTACAAATAATGAATTTTCATGTGATTTTTGTATGCTGTCTCAAATTGAGTAACATAACCACAATGAACACACGAAAAAAACTGGTCTGAGGTATCTTGCTGCGGTGGTTCTATCTTGTATCCATCAAGTGCAACTACTGAAATGACATTGTTTTTCTGTATCACTGCAAAGTGTTTTTCACATCCCAATGATGCAAGGAACGTTTTGATTGCTGATATGACATTTGCGGCGTTGATCTCTTCATCTTCTATGGGGGCAAGAACAAATTCACGTGACTTTAAGGCTGGAACTGCTCCCACATGATCAGAAGTATGAACAGCTAAAGCTGATTTTATGGGAAGAATGTCTCTACAGTTAACAGTAATCACACAATGTACAAAAATGGCACTTTATTTTAGTTTAACAAAATTCTTCCCATTCGGGCGTTTTCTTCAAAACAGAAAAATTGCTCTTGTAGAGTATCTCCCTTTTACCTGCCTCATTTATGGTACCGCTTCTACGTATTACCTTATAATTGAGTAATTTTTGCATCTTTCTATAAGCTGTGCTTGTAGGTATGTTGCATTCTATGCAAAGTTGGGTTGTAGATTTTGGAACTGTCATAATTGATTTCAATATTCTTCTATTAGATTTGTCTGACAAGAGATCTTGCATACCATCTACGTTAATGTCTCCAATCTCTAGCATTACTCTTGATCTTGCTTCTTTGATTTAATGGGTTACTTAACTAAGTTAACTAGCCTTTTTGTACATGGCTTAGTATTCTAAAATAAAAATCTGTTATATGGGATCTTGCATTTATTGACTTGAGAATTTGTGGTAAAATATAAGCAAAGATTTGCATAAATAACTTACAGTTCTGTCATTGAGTGACATATGTGAAAATGCAGCAAATGACTTTCTTTAACTTGCAAGTGAACAACGTCTGAACATGATATTCAAACTTTTAGAGAAAAAATCCAAGATCTCAAAGGTATCACGGACATGCGTGAGGTGTTTTATAGTAAAGATCCCCCGTTCCACGAAATGGTGCTTGGCTATTTCAGATATTGTTGGTATAACTCTGACGAGTTTCAGGAAAGCAAGATTCACGAGTAAATAACGGTATGAATTTAATCTGCAACATGCTCTAAACTTTCATTGTTTAATTTTACAGCAGAGTATCTGCGTTGCATAAATTGCAAGTCGAATCTATCAATTGAATCGTTGGCGTCTGGCAAGGAAATCAAGGAAGGATTTCTCAACTGTGTAAAATGTAGCCATAGTTATCCTGTGATATCCTCTGTCCCTTTCATGTTGGAAGATTTTTCGTCGTATCTTTCAATTAGGATGACTCTAGGGGGTCAGTTGATGCTAATGGCAAAATCTTCAAAAATGAAGTCATTTGTAAAGGGCGCCTTGGGAAAGATAAAACATGCATCTAAAGATACTTCGGACTTGGAAAGAAACTGGAGCTTGATTTACAAACGTAGCACGGGTTCAAAATTCTACATACGTGTTAAAGATTCAATTCAGAAATTGCCCAGATGCGACCTTGTGTTAGAGCACGGATGTTCCATAGGTTCTGTGGCAAGAGAATCTGCGAAACGAAACTCTCGTGTATTTGGAATAGATAAATCATTTTATGGAATTCTGAAAGCAAAGAAACATCAGCGAAAAAATTCCGATTTTGTGGTAGCTGACTCGTTAAACCCACCTTTTGGCAATCAGAAATTTGATTTGGTAATTGCATTAAACTTGCTTGATATTGTAGAGCCGGCAAAGCTTTTGGAGGTTGTTTTGCCCCAATCTGGGAGATTTGTTGTGCTGTCTGACCCGTATGACTTTGAGCGAGGAAAAGACTCTGTAAAATCAAAAACAAGCCCAGAAGAATTAAGATCACACTTGAGAAATACTGGATTTAAATTAATTCAAAGAACCACACATCCGAGTTTTATTTCATGGAAGTTGAACGTAAATTCCAGGTTAAGTTTGAATTATAAAGTGGATCTGATTATTACACAAAAAAACAATTAGATTTGCTGTTCGGTATCTGGAACGCGCTGGTTGATCATCTTGGATAAACCACGCATATAGTTTTGAGCAAAAGTCGATACAGGCTGGGAAGAGTACCATATGCATCCCAATACTTCGCAGTCATGGCAAGTCCTTGCAATCTCCCACTGTGGGGCACTCCAGATTTCATCCACGCTTTTTTCAAGAAGGTTGTAGGTGTTTTCTGGTTTGCTGTACTTCCAACATGGTACCATTACTGTGCCGTTTCCGTTCACAAAGATGCTTTTCCAAACTCCACACTCGTCAAACATGCCACGTCCGTGTTCTATTATTTGTTCAAAATATTGCGGCGGGATCATGACTTGAGGATCTTCTTTGCTATGTATGTGTTCAAGCACACTCTGACAAACTTTTACAACGGTATCCCTGTCAGGAAGTAAAGAATAATCTACATCTGACCTGTCTTCTACAAAGGTCAGAGAAACAGAATTTACACCCATCTCTTTTGCCCTCTTAAAATATGATTTGTCAATGAACTCTTTTGTGTTAAACTTGGTTATGACCGAATTAAAGTAGTGTGGGACCTTGTGCTCTGACAGCAACTGTAGATTTTGCATTACCCGTTGATACATCTGTGGTGTAACACCACGAACTTTGCAATAAGATTCCTCAAATACCGAATCTATACTGCATGTAATGAACTGGATGTATTTCTTTAGCTCATCGAGATTAATTGTATGTAACAGTGAACAGTTCGTAATCAATGTAATAGGCAATTTGAGGCTGTATACGTGACGCACAAGTTCCATAAAATCAGGTCTGCTTGTGGGTTCTCCACCCTCTATTATGGACCAGATACAATACTCTGCAACCTTGTCAAAAATCTGCTTCCATTGATCAGTTGTCAAGTCGTTTTTACTTGCAAGTTTTATCTGACCTTGCTTGTCTGAATCTCCAAATGGACACATGGGACAGTAATAATTACAATAATGGGTGAGACTGAAAACTGCAATTAGAGGTCTTCTTCTTCCTATTGCTCTATTCAAAGACCATTTACCTACTCTATTGATTGTCCTAACTACGTCTACGACCACAGTTCTGGTTCATTCTCAAATCTATTAAAATCTTGTAATTCTCCTATCTATTTTTTAAAAAGGCATTCGCTACCTTGAATTTATTTAAAAGCAGCTCCTAGTTCTCGTATGCGCCCTCTAGCTTATGGGATACTTTTTGTTGCTGCAATAGTTGCAATCTCTTTCATACTTGTACAGGAAAATGTTATTCCCACACGCCACAGTCAAACTTTTGTAATATCAAGTTCGGCATTTGGAAATAATGGAACTATTCCGTCACAATATACATGTGATGGTGATGGTCTCTCGCCGCCTCTTGCAATAGGCGGCGTTCCACAAACTGCAAAAAGCCTTGCGCTCACTGTTGTTGATGCCGATGCGCCAAAAGGGCCATTTACACATTGGATAATGTGGAACATTTCAACTAATGACACTGTGCTCTCTGCAGGTGGTGACATGGTGTTTCCTCAAGGGGTTACAAGTGCTGGAACTCATGGCTACTATGCACCATGTCCTCCAACTGGGGTACATAGGTATTTTTTCACACTCTATGCCCTTGATGCTATTCTTAATCTTGATCAGAATGCAACAAGAAGCGACTTGGAGCACGCCATGACCGGGCACATTATAGACAAGACTGAACTGATTGGAAGATACTCCAGAAGCTGACTTTTTTTTCTATGGCGGTATCTACGTGTGACAAACCGCCAAGCTGACCAAAAGTTATAAATGTGCTTTAGGGGTTACTGAACATGCAGGCTATGGCATTAGCCTTGAAATGATAAGTTTCTAAACCGCATCAATTGATGCTGATAATGTCTACCGAATGAAAATTAAAAGGTAGACAAATGAACACAAAAATCAAAACCAAAAATATTGCAGGAAAACAACCGTGCACTAGACAGGTATGAAAATGATAGAGCTAGTACTTCTCGCAGTGGGAGGAACGGCAGGAATTTTCCTAAGGTATGGCATTACAAAATCGCCACTATTATTTGGCGCATTGTCTGTAAACGTATTACTTGTAAATGTCATTGGAAGTTTTATTCTTGGTGTATTTGCAGTCTTTTCACAGCAATGGAATCTTGATGAAAAATATGCATTGCTTGTAGCAATAGGATTTTGCGGTGGACTGACAACAATGTCATCGTTTGCACTTGAAACTTCAAATCTAATTGACAACAAACAATACTTGCTAGTCACAATTAATGTCATGACTAATGTAGGATTGTCACTTGGGGCTATATTTGGCGGCAGGGCTTTAACAAGCGTGATTCTAGGCGGGGGATTCAGATGAGAACACTGGATATGTGGTCGCTTGTGATAAGGATAAAGCGTAATGACACATTCAAGGGAAAACGAGTTCATAATATGATATTGGACATTCTAAAGAAAGGAGGTATTTCGGGTGCTACCGTGTGGACAGGAGTATCTGGATATGGAAAACGAGGCAAATCTAATTTTCAAATAGAAGGAATATCAGTCAACATGCCTCTAATCATAGAAGTAATTGATGACCTAAAAAAAATCGAAAACATATTGCCAGAGATTAAAGAAATTATTGGGGACAATGGTTTTGTCACTGTACATGAAATAGGTGTGGTATAGCTAAAATTGTTACAGTCGGTATCTCTGTTTTAATATGTGATGTTAGCTAGATATCATAATTAATTTTGATGTCTACACAAGATATTTTACTAGTTACAAATCCTCACAAGTAAAATGAAATCAATTAATTATACATTACTTGGTGACGAATCAATAGCCAAGGATTTTGGCAAAAAAGGCACCGCCACTGATATTACCATATATGATAAAAAAGACGCAGATTTTGTAAAAACATGGACCATACCAACAGGATTTCCTGATAAAATTCAGCCTCTTCTTCAGGCCATAAACATGGGAGAGTATGTCATTTTTCACATCTCAAAACTTGATAAATTCACAGGTGAACAGATTGTTGCCCTTGATGTACTCAAAAAGAACAAAGGATTGCTAACTCACTCTTATGAAGTAGATAGAGAAAAACTCCTTTTGATGATAAAAGGAACTGTTGTGGAACAATACAAACTGGTAGAACTACCAGATCTTAGAAAAGAAATGGATTTGCTGGAACCCGTATCTAAAGAAGGAAATGCGCGAATTCCAATTGATCATTGTTTTGATGTAAAAGGTGTAGGTACCGTCATACTTGGCAAAGTTGTGCAAGGTAAAATCAAGGCATACGACAAGCTCAAGCTGTTACCCAAAGGAGATGAGGTTGTGATAAAGTCAATCCAGATGCACGATGATCCAGTAGAAGAAGCTGTATCGCCAGCGCGAGTCGGGCTTGCCGTAAAGGGAGTTGTATCTGATGATGTTCAAAGGGGAGACCAGTTGTGTGTTGGTGATGAAATTAGTGTATCGCAAGATATCTTACTAGATTATTCACAAAATAAATTCTTCAAAGATACTCTGACAGAAAACCAGACATTTCTTGTCAATATTGGCCTGCAAACCCGAACTGCCAAAATAGTGTCTCTTAACCCCATGAAGATTTCACTCAATAAACCAGCAGTATATGTAAAAAATGACATATGTGTGATTTTAAAACCCGAATCGCAAACAATACGAATAGTGGGAAGCGGACTAATTGTCTGATCATCCTATGAACATAGACGATGTTCTTGACATGTAGTTTAGATGAATTGATTCTGTCTTTTCAAATTTTTCTCCCAGCAAGCTTATGAGCTAGTTGTACGTATATGATACATCAATGCAAAATGAATAAAATTTCTATGACGTGAAATTTCGGACAGATTTACGAACAAAACTGGCCAAAAAATGGCCAAAATCGATCTCGATTAAATATTTAACCAATATCAGTAACTTGCATTAAAAATAGCATACGCCATGAACTAAAATATCTGTAGGTGATTACTGTTGGCATACATGGCTATTTTTAACATGGTCGCCTTTATCTCATGGTCGTCTATTACAGCTATCTTTGTTCTCATAACAGGGCTGGTTTATACGAAATTTGTAAAAAGAGGCCAAGATGAATCACCTCAGGCTTGAGAAAAAAGGCCTGCGTGGACTTGCCATTGCAGAGAGTTTTCGGGAGACTGATTTAAAATCAAAATTGGCAGGAATTGTGATGCGAAGAGACTTTGTAATTGATGGGTTTGTTTTTGGTAACGCCACAATTGAAGGGGACTATGCTACTGATACCATGATATCAATGTATGACAAGCTAAACCGTAATGACATTAGCTTCATTTTGATTTCAGGGTTGATTATATCGCTGTATAACATTGTTGACATGACAAAACTATGGAAAAAAATCAAGATACCAATTATTGGTGTGACATATGAAAAGTCTGATGGAATGGAAGAAGCAATTAGGCGCCATTTTCCCAATTCTTACGAGTCCAAAATAATACAATATCAAAATCTTGGTACTAGAACAAAGATATCATTGCACACACAACATGATATTTATCTCAGGGTGGAAGGATGCGACATGAAAGAAGCAAAAAAACTACTTAATGCATTTACATTACAGGGTGCAATACCTGAACCATTAAGAGTAGCACAAATTCTTGCCAAGGCAGGACTGGATTTGACATCCTGACTCTACTTTCGCTCTTCCTTACTCACAATCCATTTGCTATTTGTTAATCGTGAAGAGGTAAACTCGATCTGTCCTATCATGCGATCTCCTTTTCGTACAATTCCATATTCATTGCGTGATGATACTTTGACAATCAATCGTAATGTCTTGTACCCTCCCTCTACGACCTTGATCTTGAATCGCTTGCTTGCTCTAACAACCAAGTCACGTGCAGTCTTTGACTCTCCAATCCATGAAAACATCTCAAAAATGCCAAAATTTTTGGTAGTTACCTCATGATCGTACAATCTTGCTTCAAATTTCAAATCTGATCTCTTGGCCTCTTCATTCATCCAGTCTACTGCCTGCCTTCCATAGCCTTTTTCAATTCCAAAAGTTTCTGCATCTGCCAATTTTTGATACTATTTGGAAAACAGTTGAATATAATTCAAAAGTGATCATGTCAGATATATTAGTCGCAAAGAATACTGGGAAATAGTTGCCCCGGACTGCCTCAGACATAAGAAAAGCAATAGAATCTAACTGGAACGAATACCTATCAAAGTATGCCAATCTGTTTTCTTCAAATTATGTGGAAGGTTCTAGTCCGCCTTCAGTTTTTGTTGGCTCTTATGGATATCCAAAAGTCTTGGTAGGGCCGATGGTGCCTCCAATCCATGGCAATACACTAGTTATGGACCTGCCTGAATCTTGGCTGGGAAAGAGCCTTGAGGATATTGTGAACTATAGGCTATCGCTGGTGAGAGGAGTTCAGGCAGTTCCAATAAAAGAACCTAGTGGGAGATATATTGAGAGTTTGCAAGATCTCGCAATGTCATCACGGTCGACAGACTCTGAAGTAGAATTTGTAAAAAATACTCGACCCTCTTTGTTTGTAGATGGGGAGAATGCGCCTTTTGGTCCTGTTGGCGAAATAAAAAATGCCACGTTCTCAAATTCATCTTCAGACAAGAACATTCAACGATTATTTTATGACAAAGACATTTTGGCACAGGATGCTGTCCTTGAACTCTACAATCGTGGTATAGAGGTAAGCAAAATTCAAAAGTGTTTCAGTATTGGAATGTTTGGAAAAAATAGGAAGCTTGTACCTACAAAATGGAGCATAACTGCAACCGATGATATGATTTCTAAATCTATGATTAAACAAATAACAAGTTTTTCTCAGATTGACAGTTGTCATCTTTTCACATATGAACACCTTGGTAATGTGTATGCTATAATCATCTTTCCAAGTAGGTGGATGTTTGAGATGCAAGAAGCATGGTATGATCAGGATGGAAACATAGGATTTGGGTCAGATTTTGAAGATGTACAGGGTCTTTCGCACTACCCAGAGACTGCAGGGGCTCATTTTACATCACGACTTGCCGTTACTGAATATCTTTTGGCAAAAAATGTCCAGGCAGGAGTTATGGTACTTCGTGAGATAAGGCCAGAATATGCAGTCCCTGTGGGGGTTTGGCAAGTAAGAGAAGGAGTGAG
>JBOGRA010000027.1:0-16837 GCA_050749325.1 Nitrosotalea sp.
ATTCTAACCCTTTCTGCATTTTCGAAATTAATTTCTCAAGCTTTTCTTCATCAATTTCGAACTCTTGACTAACACTACCTAGAGGGCAGGCTGAAATAGAAAATTGCATTATTGCTATGAGTATCTTAATTTCTTCGTCGTTGAGATCTATGGCAGTCAATAATTGGTTTGAGTGTACATTTGATATAAACGAACAATAAGATTCCTATTATTGATAATCATAATTACAAATGATTGCAAACTATTCCATAATTCCAGATAATATAGTCATCTTGATAAGTGGATGCATTACTCTTACTAGATGTTGAAACAATTTGAAGCCTGGAAATGAGTTTACTTCAAAACAAGAAAAGGATCATAATCTTGAAAATGTTCTTGTATTGCAAGGAGGAGGTTCGCTTGGAGCGTACGAGTGCGGAGTTTTCAAGGCATTAGATAGACACGATGTAAAGTTTGACATTGTATCTGGGACATCCATTGGGGCGATCAATGCAGCAATAATTGCAGGAAGCAAAAATGATTATCCCTCAAAGGATCTTGAGGCTTTCTGGACTGCTCTGATTGAAAAACCAATTCCGTCATTTCTGCCAGAGAAATTTAGAGCCATGCTGTCTTCAACATACTCAGGCTTTTACGGAAATCCGAATGCTTTTGCTGCTTTATGGCTAAATCCATGGCTGTTTAGTGCTTCATTTAATCATCCATATCTCTATGACACTACTCCAATGAAAGAAACACTCGGAGAGTTTGTAGATTTTAGCAAGTTAAAGGAACCTGGCAGACCACGTCTTGTTATAACTTCAACGGACATAAAAAAAGGAACACGTGTAGTATTTGATAGCAAACACCATGACATCAAGATTGAAAATATACTTGCAAGCATTGGATATCCATTCTATGGAATATCATGGACGGAAATAAATGGGAGATACTTTTGGGATGGTGCTCTGCTCAATAACACACCTTTGATTGCTGTAACGGATGCCTCTCCTAAGAAGGACAAGATCGTTTTTGTAACAGATCTCTTCCCACATGAACAGGATGATCTGCCAAAAAATATGATGGAGTCATGGCATAGAGCTCGGGATATCATGTTTGCAGATAAAACACAATGGGCCATCGATGTTTCAAAAAGGACTGAGAATCATCTTGATCTTGTACAAAAAATGTATAACATTTTAGAAACCAGTCATCTTGATGATAAAAACAAGTCTAAACTTGAAGAGATCAAACAAGAGTATCAAAGACTTGTGTTTGAACAGGGTGCCATAATAAAAAAAATAATCCGAATAGAACGTAAGGAAGATGAACATTATCTTTTTGAGGATGCTGATTTCTCATCAGGAACCATAAAGAAACTCATTGAAAAAGGAGAAAAAGATACTGAGCAGATTCTTGCAAAGATGTAGGAATAGGGAAGATGAACCTTAGGTTTTGTTATTTTAGGATTGATTTGATATCCCTTATTCTTACAGATGCTTTTCCACGTAATGGAAAGTGCATTACAAAAGATTTTGAGGAATGAATGTCATCCTGCCAGCCAAATCGGAATTTCTTGACACCTGAAAATTTCTCGTAAGTCACTTTTCCAATAAAGCACACTACATCAGGCTCATGGTTCTTGATTGTCTTCAAAACTCTTTTTCTTCCTGCCTCCTCCTCCCCTCTAATTAGTTCAGATACGTCACGGGTGGGCCTGTTTATGATATTTAAAAAACCAAATTTGTATACTTGGTTGAACTTTGTGTTATACATCTGCTTCAATTTGCAATCATCTCTTAATTCATCGACATCTTCATCAATAACGCCTGATCTGCTCAAGAGATACCAAAACATTTTATTATTTGAGAAGGGCACGCCCCGACGATAGGAACCAGGATGTGGGTTTATACCTACGAAGAAAACCTTCATGTTTTTTGATATCTTGTATCTTATCATCGAGATCACGAATATGTAATATTACGACCTTTTACTTTGGCAAATGGCGTGAGGATGTGCTCGCGAGTAGATATTTTGCTTGATATGTGAAGGGCTTTGACGTGTCGTACAAGTAAAGCATCTGCCACTAGCGATCTATGGCACCGAAAGGGATTTCCTTCTGCACACATGATTGCGACATTATGCTTCTTGCTTAATGCAATCAATTGTACAAGTGAAGAGTCAAATTCCCCTGTCTGCATATAATCGGCAAACCCTCGAAATGACAAGTTATGCCATCCCAAATTAATTGAATTCTTATCGTGATGTCTCAACCCGCCCAGACCCTTCATGTGGAAATATCTTATCTTGCTATCTTTCAGTTTTTTCTTCAAAGCATCTTCGTTGAATTGTGGATTGTGTCTTGATTTTGGTATTGTCCTGATATCTACAAGATAATTGACAGAGTGTGCCTTCAATAAATCTATAAAAGACTCTATTGTTCGGGTTGAATGACCAACGACAAATATGGCAGGCATGCGATCTCTTTCTTATACTTTTTCCAGCTTGGAAAGTAGTGCCTCAATCTTTTCTGCATCTATTGCAAAATCCGGGTTTATGCTTTCCACTGGACAGGCCCCTTCTGAGAATTTTAATATTTCAATGAGCAACTTGACTTCTTTTTCATCTAGGATTATTTGTTTATCCATTTAATTATTCACCTCTATATCCAAGAAAATATCGCCATTCTTTTCATTTATTTTTATTTCATATATCTTAATACCTAATTTACAATGTGCCACCCCGAGTGGTTTTCCAGTACGTATGTCATAATACTCATGATACCATGGACATCTTATGCAAAATCCTTCTAGTATACCGTTATCTAACGGCCCGCAACCTTCTCCACAGGTAGAATCTATTGCATATATTTTGCTCTCTTTTTTGATCAACAATACTGATCTACCTTCGACCTCCACCTTGGAGATCTCACCCTCAATAATATCTTGGATATTCCCGACTCGGCGTAGTACTTTTTCTTGAATCATGATGATTATACTAATAGCCAATCTCTCTGATAAAGTGCTGCAATAGAATTGTTGCAATTTCATGCGTCATGCTAAATAGACTCTGAAACTAATTCTAAGACGTGATGACCGTACAACTAGATGAGATCTCAAGGGACATGCAGAGAAAACTCGATCTAATCGATTCTCTGTATTTGTACTCTGATTTGTCAGTGGAAACCATGGCCCAGACAATAGACATGGATGTAAAGTATGTTCAGAAAATAATTGATAATCTAATTAGAAAAGATGCCGTAGACGCATTGTACGAACAAAGCAACATGTCAATAGAACATGTTATGAAAAGATACGTTGCAAGTCTTGACTGTTCCAAAACTGCACTTGATGCGGCGACTCTGATGATCGAAAAAGGAGTTGGTTGTGTTGTGGTGACTGCACAAGGCAGGCCATTTGGCATGATAACTGAGAGAGACATCTTATGTCAAATGATCGTCTTCGATAAACGACTTGCAGATCTCTCTCTTGAGGTAATCGCGTCAAGACCCCTGATTTACGTATCTCTAGTAGAAACAGTTGGAAATGTGGCAGATCTGATGATGAAAAACAACATACGTCGCGTTCTAGTAGTGGAAGATGGTAAGCTTGTTGGGATGGTTGTTGTAAAGGATCTTGCAATGCTTTTGTCTTCTACAAAAAGACCTAGTTCGACAAAGATCATACTTGGGGCAATATAGGGGTCGAGGAATATTTGACACGGAAGGGTCGCAGTTCTTGATGGTTTCTTCAAAAATACGCATAACTAATACTTCTGATAGTATACTGAAGGAAATAGAATCGTTAATTTTGAAAAGGAAGAAGATTGAGGAAGAATTTGTTATTCTCAGAAAGAGACTCCGCCAAAAGAAAAATGCCACTATAATAAACTCGGAAAATTGGGAAGACTGGAAGCTATTAAGTTTGGAATACGATGAGATAAAAAAGATCATCGGAGAAATTGATGAAAAATATCTATCTTTAAAAAGACTCAGACATGAATTAAAAAAAATAACCTGATAAATCTAATCAAATTAGATTTTGTAGTATTTTTGATCATTTTTTATTTTTTAGAATCTCACTTAGAACCATTACATTGTTGTGCTCTTCGTCTCTTGCAGAGTACAGTAGTGTGACAACTTTCTTTTCTTTTTCAATCTTTTTTATTTCCTTGATAGATTCTATTTTTTGCTTCAGTTCTTCCTTGTATTTGGATTTGAAACCCTGCCACTTTTTTGGATCATGTGAAAACCATTTTCTCAGCTTATCTGATGGGGCGATCTCTTTTAGCCAGAGATCGATTTTTACCTCATCTTTGGAAAGTCCTCGTGGCCATAAACCATCTACTAGGATCCTGAAACCATCACTTGAGGAGGGATCCTCGTAAATTCTCTTGATTTTGATCATAGAAATTTCCTAGGCTGCTATAATCTCCCCTAATGTCACCGTCTCGTCTTTTAGAACTGAGATATCATCGAATCTGATTCGTTTTGTGATGAGTCTCTTGACAGAATTGAGGTCTTCTTTGCTGTTTACCAACATTACTGCATTAACAACACCATCAAAAAGGTACATCTTCATGAAATGGCCTTCGTCTGTATTCCCTCGAACAATTGCGGTATCATATTTTCCCATGTCTCCATAGACTCCTATTCTAATATCAAACATGAAGGAGAAGAAATACGGCAAATCTGTCATAGGCTCAAGTTGTCCTGCCATGTTTGCCCCCGCGATCTTGCCATGCCTTATTGCCAGATCATAGTGTTCTAATCGCATATGTCTTCCAAAAATCGTATTGTAAAAATTTGCCACGTCGCCTGCCACGTATACCTCTGGTACTGATGTCTGGAGGTATTCATTGCACCAAATGCCATTGTCCACTTTTAATCCTGCATTCTGTGCCAATTCTACATTAGGCGATATTCCTATCCCAACAGCTACAAAATCCGCCTCGATTTTGTTACCTGACTGGGTTTCAATTGCTGCAACTTTCCCGTCTTTTTCTATGAATTGCTTTGGTATGGTACTTGTAAGGATTTTCACTCCTTTTTTTTCAAAATAATCATGTAACCACAATGATGTTTCTTCATCAAAAACTCTTCCGAGAATCTTGTTTCCGACTTCGATTATGGTGGTGCTGATGTCTTTCTTGGTAAACGATGCTGCCAATTCGCAGCCAATAAAACCCCCTCCTATCACCACTGCCTTCTTTGCTGTTTGCATCGCTTCTTTGATAGCATCACTATCTTCTATGGTACGAAGATAAAACACGTTTTTCAAATTTGAGCCCGGAATGTCTAGACGACGGACATGTCCGCCTGTTGCCAAGAGCAACTTTTTGAAGTGTATTTGAGAGTCGTCTTCAAGACTGATTAATTTTTTCTGTACATCAAGAGTTATCACTTTTTTATTTGAGAGGATCTGTATTTTCTGGGATTTGTAGAAATCTTCCTTTTTGAAGTAGAGTATATCTTTTGGCATCTTCCCGTACAGGTAATTTTTTGACAATGGTACGCGATCATATGGTATGTGATCTTCGTCAGTGAGCAAAAGTATACTGCCTTTGGCACCATTTTCTCGAATTGAAATTGCTGCGTTACCTCCTGCAAGACCTCCTCCGATTATGGTATAGTCAAATTCTTCCATTGTTCTCACTCCCAATTATCCATCATCTTCAAACAATAACTGCATACGGGATAACCAGTATCTTCGTCGAACTCGGTTTTGCACCTCTTGCAGACTTTCTTCTGTTTACTCAATTCCTGGATCGCTTTCGTATTAGAATCTCATCTTCCTGTATTTTTACTTCATATGTTGATACTGGTTGTTCTGCTGGGGGTGCCTTGACTTCTCCTGTTCTTATATCAAACCTAGCCCCATGCCAGGGACACTCGACTTCAAAATCATCAAGGGTCCCTTCATTTAATGGACCCTCTTCATGGGTGCAAACATTGTTTATTACATAAAATTTTCCGTCTAGGTTAATAACACAAAGAACCTCATTTCCAAAATTCACTGCTCTCATCTCGCCTTTACCAACATCTTTTGTTTCTAGTATCTTCACAAACTCCTGGCTCATTATTAGAAATAGCAGACCGCATTATAAAAAAGACATGTAATAATTTGCATTAATTTTACTACAGACATTATTGTGGCATTGCACTCATTTGTTATGTGATTACTAGTTGTTCTGGACGAACTGGTATCGCATAAAATTGAAAACGAACATGTTATCGTGATCGAGTCTTCAATATCGTTAAATGTGTAAGCGTTTACACTTTTGAAGTTCAGGCACGAATTATCGAGCTTTTTAAAACCAGAAACACAGAATTTGTGCGTAAAAACACCTTTTACTTCAAAACGGTAAATGCTCACTTAAATGTCCATTAAGACAGAGAATATGGAGAAATGGCCGGGAAGAAACAGACCGAATCAGTCTCACTTCGCCTTGAAACAAACACTTGGAATAAGATCAAGTCTTCTGCTAGCAAGCAGAAGACTAGTCCAAATGCATTGGTAAGTCAGATACTTGATTCGCATGTGGAATGGGAGATGAATGCAGTGGCAGCAGGTTGGGTAGCCATGCCTAAACCGTTTCTAATAGAGTTGTTCAAGATAATAGACAAAGAGAAAATGGAAAAAGCGATCACCACTTTGGCTATACGCGTGGCAAAAGACATGACTTTATACATGCGTGGCAAGCACGACCTTAACTCATGGCTATCAATTTTAAGAGCTAGATCATCAAGGTCAGATTTTAACTGGACTGAATATGACGAAGATGGGGTACTTGAGATTATAATGCAGCACGATATGGGGGAAAATTGGTCATTGTACTTTAAGACGTTTTATGAAAATGTCTTTCATGATCTAGGAGTCAAGACTGATTTTGATTACACTGACAATACTTTGGTAATTAAGATACAAAAGGGAACAACATCATCATGGCACAAATAGATGCTTGAATAGATCGTATTAGAATGTCGTAAATATCATGCATTAAAATTAGTGCAAATTCCTGCAAGCCCTTTTCTATGTTAAATGATACCACCAACTCATGTCGAATAAAGAAACCCAACGACCAAACATAGGCCTTTCAGAAGAAGACAGAAAAGGAGTCATAGGCATTCTAAGCAAGCTACTTGCTGACGAGTATCTGCTTTTCACCAAGACAAGAAATTATCATTGGAACGTTGTAGGTCCTCATTTCCACGATCTACACAAGTTCTTTGAATCTCAGTATGAGGAGATTGATGGGAAAATAGATGAGATTGCAGAACGAATCCGATTCCTTGGTGGAAATACAATGTCAACCCTGGCAGAATTTGTACAACATGCAAGGCTTGAGGAAAACCCTGGTGAGTATAACGATGCGGGGACCATGGTATCAAAACTCTTGTCAGACCACGAATCAGTCATAAGGACTATGCGCGGTGACGTGAACGTATGTTTTGACAAATATCATGACATAGGTTCGCAAGACTTTCTTACTGGACTTATCGAAGATCATGAAAAAATGGCGTGGATGCTGAGGTCCATAGTGCAGGAGGCGAAAAACTAGTGATTCAGTTATTGGAATCTCTATTGGATGCAGGAATTGATCACGTCATGATAATCAATGAAAGAGGAAGAGTAGAATCAATGATTTCGAAAAGTGATATCTGTCTTTCAAGAGAGAGACAAGAGATTTTTTTCATGGGAATAAGACTGCACCAATCATTATTACAAGAGTTTGATGACGAATTTGGCCCTGTAAATCACTTTGTTGTTCACAGAAGGGGTGTAAAGGTGGTATCTATCCCATTTGGTTCAAACAACTTGCTTTTTGTAATGAATAATGATATTGACCATGAGTTTGTTATAAGAAAAATTGAGGAAATAAGGGACTTTTCTAATATCAACAGACCTGAACTGGAACCGTTATGTACAGAGGTTGTGGCTAATGGCTAATAGAAAAATCAAAAAAATACTGGTACCTCTTGACGGTTCAAAATACTCTCTAGATGGTCTGCATGAAGCTATTGAGATTGCCAAACTATTTGGTGCAAGAATTACTGGATTGTGCGTAATTCCGCTAACTCCTCCTATAACACTGCCAGGATTGCAGACTCCCTTCAAGTCATACATGACTGATGGAGCGGCAAAGTTCATGATAGAGGCAAAGAAAATGGCTTCCAGAAATGCCGTTGAATTCAATGGAAAACTAATCTATGGAGACGCCTCACTAGAAATAGCAAATTTTGCCAACAACAAAAAGTATGACCTTGTAGTCATAGGGTCACGAGGTAGAAGCGGCCTAAGGGATCTATTTCTTGGCAGCGTAGCAAATTCGTTGGTTCACAGATCTCAGGTATCTGTATTGGTGGTAAAATAATGCAACTAGATCCAAGATTTACTGATAATCATTTCACACGCAAACTAGGATTAAAATTGGTACCACCAAAAGACATCGATAATGAAAATATTCTAGATCTCTTGCTAGGTAATTACGCCGAGAGCATGCTGGAATCAATTAAAAAGGGTCCAAAATCTACACTCCAGCTTTGTGAAGAACTGAAGATTCCACCTAGTACTGTTTACAGGATGATGCAAAAGTTGTATAATTACGGGCTTGTCCAGCGAACCTATGTTATAAACGGTGTAGGTAGGAAAGTGAGCATGTACAAAATCAGATTGGGGGCAATACAATGCCAATAGATCTGGAATTTCCTAAAAATCACAAGGTCGTTGGCATACACAAGCATGCAGACAGAGAACATTTTCATTTTGTCTGGGGCCCAGGCAAAGAAGATGGAGAATCGTCAACTGACGATAATGTCCAAAATGCGTACAAGCAAAGAGGAGAAGAATATGTTCCAATAGGTGTGCATGGAACCTTTGTTGCGGTAGACTGGGATTCATGCATTTCTGATGGAGGATGCATTGAAGTCTGTCCTGTTCAAGTCTATCAATGGTATAGAACAGAAAACGATGTACCTGCAGCACAGATGGTAAACGCTACCAGTGCTGGAACTGGGGAATCTCACCAAAAGGAGGGACGTAAAGATTATACCGATAAATCAGAACCAATACGGGAGCAAGACTGTATTTGGTGCATGGCATGCGTTACTGTATGTCCTACTCAAGCAATTAAAGTAGACCAGGCAAACCAAAAAATCCATGAGGAGATGGCGGCAAAACATGGAAAATAACATCACTCAGTCAGACATGACAAAAAATATGTGTGGCATTTGTGGGGCAGAGATTGAATCAAAAGATAATAGTTTGTATTGTTCTATTTGCCAGGATGAATACTATAACAAACTAAAAGAAAGCTACAATCAGAATATAGAACGATTGCATAATTTTTCAAGAGATTTGTTTCGGTTTTATTTTGATCTAACTGATGAATCTATCAAGGCATCGTATAAAATAATTCATCAATATCTCGAGCTACAAAGAATGTTTGGTTCTTTTAACCCTGATTGGGGCTATCATTCCATATTGATTCAATATTTTACGAGCCAGTATTTTGGCAAGTCAATTCAAGATGCAGGCACCGTTTATTCAAGCCTCACCGATGTGTGTAAAACCAATCTTTCAATGATATCTGACAGTACTAGCACAATAATGAATAACATGAACATGTCTTGCCAATTGAACCAAGACATACTTGGGATTAAAGAGAAACAACTTCTCTCCGAGAATGACAAGAACATGGTAAAGACTATAACAGAAGTAAACAAGACATACGATTCCTACGGGAAAGATCAAAGAAAGGATAAGATCAATTCCGTAAAAAAACATCAAGCATATCAAGACCATCTAGAATAATGAAGTTAACACACATACAAGAATTTCAGAAAGGAAGATGCTGGTTTTGCCAGACACCATGCAACAAAAGTGGATTTGCTCATGAAGAATGCATGCTAGATTATTTTAATAAGACAAGGCATGGGCAGGTTTTCAAATCATAAGTAAATTTGGCTTGATTGGTTGGGCCAAATATGTACTTTGATAGATTAGTGGATGATATCTAAAGACTATACAACAACTAGCAGATCAAAAAATCAAGATCACTAGGATGATAGAATCGAAGAGGAAAAGACAAGATGCCCTAAATGTGAGAGCAAGAACATCTTTTGCCAATGGGGGACAAGGGCGACCGGACTAATGTTGTCCAGATTGCAATTATGCTGAGGGTAAGGCCATAGATTAAAAGCGGAAATACTATATTTTCCATACGCGGCCATTTTATCACGCATGGAATCAAAGGATGAACTAACAGACAATGAAATTAAAGCCATAGCGGATTTTTATTCTGCCAAGAAGCGGCGCCTAAAATTTGCAAGCGTACATGAATTGTTAAAGCATTTGGACGAGTAGACATGTGGCAGTTTGATATAGATCACACATTCAAGAGTCGCTTTAAGAATCTCAGTCCTGAACTCCAAAAGCGAGTCAGAGAGGCTCTTCTAGAACTGGCTAACGCGGACAATCCGGGGTTGCTGGGGGTTTACAAGCCACATCTTTACGGCGGATCGTTTTCCTACCATATTGGGCGGGATTACAGAATAATTTATCGCGACATACATCGAGAACATGTAATAGAATTGATTCATGTTGGCGATCACAAACAATCCTATGGAAGCGATTAGGTTACTAACTTGAGTGCGAGGGGAAAAACTATCTTTTCCTCCTCCAAAAAGTGTTCTTTTAGAGCAGTAGCAAACTGATTTACTTGTTCCTTTATTCTATCGGCTGGCAAATCATGCAGTTGTGGCAGCGTGTGCTTGATAAAATCGATGACATGGTTGTGCTCTTGCATCACATGAATGGGTTGTTCAGATTCTGCTTTGGCTTTTTCCATTATGATTCTCATCAGTCTTGCCTCTTCTTCTATAGCATGCTGGATAATTTTTGGGCTTAAATTGCTCAGTATCTCAATAGAACCATTCCTGTTATTTTCTAACAAACTGATTACTCGATCTAGTTCTGTCTTGAAATCATGATGCTCTCTTTCCAATCTTGTTATCATGTCGGCAATTGACTCGTCAAAGTTAATTCTATAATTCATACTGAATTATCCCTCAAAAATTGTCTCCGAAATTACGGGCATGTGCGTCAACCTCGTCTTGAGGGCTCGGGTTTTTGATCTCATGTTTGTGTTCGCTCCTATGCAGACATCTAGCTAGTTTTTGTTTGTGTTCCTTTCTTGCATGGTGAAGCCTGTCCTTCTCATGAATGAATTCTTGTCCACATTCAGTACACTTGATTATATCATGGTGGTGCTCATGACTGGCATGACTGATTAGCTCCTCATGACTTTCAAACTTATTTTTGCATTGGTCACAGGAGAATTTCTTGCTAAATATCTTCATCCTTGAGCTAAATAAGAAAGAATTGATAGATAAAGAGGGTGGACAGATTGCACTAATTTTCGTGCATCTCTCAATATGTACATCTACTTACTAGGTAAGATCCTTTTGCGGGCTTATTGGGTTGTGATTACTGACCTTGTCTTCTCTGCAATTTCCTTTGATATTTCTTTCAAGTTGTGACGTTTGTTTACATGCTCTTTGATCAATTTCATCAATTCACCCCCGTTTTGATTTCTTTTCGGAGTTACTGTATCCCTTTCCAAGTTTTTCGTGTACTTGATCCCTGAAAATTGTCAATCCAATCCTTTTTGCATATGGTTGACCCTTTGCAAATGATCCTGCCATCTTTGCCACTAATTTGATGTCGACCTTTGGTGGCATTGGAGGCTCAAAAGGATCCACGTAAGCTTCCACAATGGTCGGTTTGGTTTGTGACATAGCTTCCTGAATTACATTCTTAATTTCGGTTGGCTCTCTTATGGAATAGCCTTTGCCACCACAAGCTTCGGCAAACTTTGCAAAATCAATGGGCGCAAATTCTATGCCATATTCGGGATTTCCAAGAAAGGCCATCTGTTCCCATCGTATCATGCCCAAAATGTCATTTTTTATGACAATTACTTTAATCGGAAGATCATATTTCACAGCCGTAGCAAATTCCCCCATGAGCATGGTAAATCCGCCATCTCCAACAAAAGCGACCGACTGCCTGTCTGGAAATGCAATCTGGCTGCTATTGCATATGGTAACCCGCATGCCATGGAGGCAAGAGTGCCAGAGAGTGAAAACTTCATCCCTTTTCTGACATCGATGTGGCGTGCAGCCCATATGGTATTGGTTCCACTATCGACTGAAATTATTGCATTGTCATCCAATTCGTCAGAGACTGCAGCTGCAATTAATTGCGGTTTGATTGGTTTTGCAGAAGGATCAGATGAATGCATAAGGTTGTTCCACTTTATCATTGCATCTTGTTTTGATTTGAGAAACTTGTCATTTTTTTGGCGTAAGAGTGGCAATAACTTTGCAAGAGTAAGCTTGGCATCACCTACAAGCCCTACCTCTACAGGATATCGCATGCCAATCCTGTCTGGAAAAATATCAATCTGTACTCCTCTTGCCTTTCCAGGTTTTGGCAGATACTCGATATACGGAAAAGACGTACCTACCATTAACAGAGTGTCTGCCTCAGCCATTGCGTCACTTGCTGGTTCAGTTCCAAGCAGACCAAGACCACCAATGCTGTAAGGATCATCATCTGCAATGACTGCCTTTCCAAGTAGTGCCTTTACTACTGGGGCAGAAAGTTTTTTGGCAATTGCAACCACTTCATTACCTGCGTCAAGAGCCCCTTGTCCTACCAGTAAAACTATCTTGTTTCCTGAATTAAGAATGGCCGCTGCTTTCTCAAGCAAGCTTGTATCTGGAACCCTGTTAGCTGTTGTTGGCGAAAGAAGATGTGTGGTGTGACCGCCAATGTTGTGTCTTGTGTATTCTCCTTTTAGTTTCCTTTCTTGAATATCTATTGGAATTGTAATGTGGCTCACTCCCCTCAGGGCAAGAGCATTCCTGCATGCGATATCAATTACAGATTCTGCATGTTCAGGACCGTTTATCATGTTGTTGTAAACTGTAACATCTGAAAACAACTGTAAAAGATTGATATCCTGTTGATACTTGGAGCCCATCATGTCGGAGTAAGTATTTCCAGTGATTGCAATTACTGGAGCTCCGTCCGCTTTGGCATCATACAGTCCAGTCAGAAGATGTGTGGCACCTGGTCCCGAGGTTACAACACATGCACCAAGCTTGCCCGTATATTTGGCGTATGCACATGCCATAAAGGCTGCAGACTCTTCATGTCTTACTAAAACGAACTTGATTTTGTCTTTACGACGTCGTAGTGCCTCGAAAACCCCGTTGATGCCGTCGCCAGGCAATCCAAAGATTACTTCGACTCCCCACCGAAGCAGACCTTCTACAATAATATCAGCAGTTCGTAATCCTTCGTATTCCGTCACAAAATAAGGATTTCATACTCGGATAAGAGTATTTTTTTGATTACCGATTTAGTATGTTCATAATAAATTAGGATGACCTAAAATTATTAGTGTTTAAATAAGAAAAACGACCTATTATTATCCTGATTTCTAACAAGCATTCCCCACAAGATATTGAAAAATGTCTGAATGAAAACTGTACTAAAGGTTCAGTGGTAACTGATGATGCCATATATTGGTTAGATTTTTTCGAACACAAATCTCAAGGAAATTTTCGCGTAATACCTTGGATTAGCGTGGCTGTTTTTGACAAGGAAAAATTACGAGGATTTCAAATGAAAGGTAAGGTAAGTTTCATAACAGATGAAAATAAGAAAAAAAAGATCATTGAAACGATCTCGCGCTCTGCCACTGGAAAGATATCCTCGAAGATATTCGAACAACAAAGCCATAATAGACATCCTGCTGTCATAATGTTCAAGCCAAAAGCAGTCTATTCACTAGACCCTAAGGAAGAATCGGGCAAAGTCCTGGTATCAGACAAGGACGGGGAGACTGTCTCTTTTATGGGGATATAATTATCATAGATGAAATTGGGCTTGTTTGTTTAATACCTGAGAAACTCTACTAGATCTTGGTTGATGAGGTTGTCTGACAAAGATGGTAATGAAAACACAGACAAGGACAAGCTGATAAGCGATTACGGATCAATAATTAGGGAAAGCGCACTCTTGACGACGTTTTCAGCTTTTCTATTTGGTTTTCTGCTAAATATTTCCATTGCATATTCGAGTGGTTTTGATCTGCCAGACAAGATCATAATTTTGGTGGCACTGTTTTCCATAACTATGTCCATCTCGTTTTTTATAATGCCGGTAATTTATCACCATTTACAATATCCGTATATGGATTTTAAAAAGTTCAAAGAGAGGAGTCATCGCTTCACATTGTTTGGCTTAATCCCGGCCATGCTTACGTTATTTCTGGGTTTGGAGCTTGCCATGACATCCTTGGTACAAAATCACCTTGTTGCGTTATTGCTTGGTACAATACCTTTTGTGCTCATCTATGTGTTTTACAGATTGAGGAGATAAAAAATAATCAGAATAGAACGTAGAGAATACGCAGATTGTCGCTAGAAATAACTTTAGATCAAAAGTTAAATGCCGGATCCAATTCTCTTCCAAAACCATTCTGAATCCTTGTCATACAGCCAGGCCATCAATGAATATCCACAGGCCATCAATGCATCATCATTTGTCTCCTCTGGATGAGTGTATTTTGTATGGGTTCCTGTACCTGTCTCTATTGATTCAGCTTCAATGCAGGTGAAATGATCTAGCAGCCACTCTACATCTTCTAGATTTCTTGCAGGAATATGGATTCTGGGAATTGGAAAATCAAAGTCCTTCGTTTCTTCTGGTCTTTGTATCAAATCTATGATGGACTCTATCATCCACGTTCTATCAACATTGACGCGGTTCTCGCCAGATATTTTTTCAAATGGGTCTCCTGGTCTTGGACGGAAATGACACTTGATTACCCTGTCTCCATACTGTTTGCTAAGCTTTTCTACCTGACGAGCTCCCCCTCCTTCATCAATGACAACCCTATCAACATCGTATTTGTCAATCAGGTTTATCATCATGTCTGCCTGCTTTTCAGTAGATCTTTCAGTAATTTTTGTAGTGTATAAGAGTTCAAATCTGGGTGCCCTAGGATTTGTTAGCTGCCAAATCCACGGAACAGTGAAAGCTTGTGTTCCACCTCCCCAGTCTATGCCCATGTATAATGGCATGGTATGATCTACTTCTTCACTTGGTGTGAATCCAATGTTTCTATCAAATAGGATGCGCATTTCTTTTTCAAGTATTGGCTTTCGCATGCCTTTGAACCACCACCCTTCTACTTCATTTATGAATGTCCTGGGAGAATATGCCTTCAGTTTATGCGCTATCTTTTCTTCAGATATCCATTTGGCCATTCTTTGATTAAGTCTGTAGCTTTGGATATTTTCAATTTCGTCAGTATTTGGAGTCTTTTGCCATTTTAGATTTTCAGCATCCCAGTAAAATTGTGTGCCTCTGTGCCACTCGTTCCACCATTCATCGCCCTCATCAGAGCCTGTGCCAATTTTTACAAGCTTGCCATACTTTGACTTGCTCAGTGTTTCTTTTAGTACAGGCAATGCTGCCACATTGACTGATTGCATTTCGTCAACGACTGCAAAATCTACAGGTATGGAACGCGCAGCCCCAAAGTCTCCCCATGCGGAATACATGTATAACACAGATCCATTTTTGAAGGGTTGGCGAGACAGACTGCTCTTGCCGGGAACGACCAACGACTTTAGCGACGGTGATTCCTTCACTGCATTGCGTAATCTTTGCGAAAAAATTTCAACATGACTTTGTCTGTCCGACATGTATAACCCGGTAGCGTACGGGTGCATTATCAAATTATAATAAAGCCAATTGAGGCCAAATTCTGTCAGTTCCATCTGGCGTGCCTTTACGATATTAATTTCTTGGCTTTTGTCACGATATATGTCCAGAAGGTATTCTCGGCCATCCAGGCGAAACGGCACTCCTTTCAACCAGCGGACTTTTTCAGCCCACTCCACTAGGTCCTGCGGTGTCGAATCATATGTTGGCGTGTTCAGGTTTTCAAACCCTTCAAGAAAATCAAATATGCTAAAACCCCATATTCCTAATTCTTTTTTAATTTTGTTTAGCATCTTCCTCACTCTTCTTGTTTTTCAAATATACTGCAGCAGCATCATCGTACAATTCCATTAGAAATTTCGCGCTTTCCCGAATTTCTTTTGACAACTGAACACTCACCTCCGTCTCGGTCGAGTCTAAAAATTGTTTATTGAGTTCTATAATGCGATCCTTGGTCTGGTATACGATGGTAGAATAATCCAAGAGCAGAGTCTCCCTGGGAAGATTGGTCAGCCATGTCATATCGTTTTTAACTATTGCCGCCTTGTCGCGCTTGATTGTAGATGTGCTTACCTTAAGTTCTGCTGCGATTTCCTCATTCGTACAGTTGAACAGCAAGCGCTGGACATTTACTCGTCTTTCACGTATTTTATTCTGTTTTGAATTGGTAGACATTTCTTTGGCTTGTGTCAGAAGCCCGTGGATAGATGCTACCACTCATGCTCGCACTCGATGGTATTTTAATTCATCGTAGCAATGTTTTGAGCACAAGACTGTCAAAAATGGGTCATTTTTCAGGCATGATCTTGACAGTTTGATCATTTCTGTATGGTCTGAACACAGAACTGCACGCGCCCGTCATTTGTCAATACCTTGCACCAACACGCCTTGTTTGGGCATGAAACACGTTACGAGTCCTTGTCTTGCACGTCCAGGCCCAAAATCTTCTCATTTCTAGGGTAAAACTCTGGATATCCACTTTGCAAATCTGCATACTGCCAGAAAAATAATCTAGTCTTTGGACAAGACCTGATTCATTATGGATAGGCCATGTT
>JBOGRA010000028.1:0-16346 GCA_050749325.1 Nitrosotalea sp.
CAGTTTCAGAACCTAATACAATAAAGAAGATAATTGAATATTTCGATAATTTATGGAACAAATCAAAAATTTTGACTACGAAAGATTCAGAATGATTTACCTAGTAATATTGAAAACGTTGCAATGACCAATCCCATGGTCGATATACTCCATCATTTTCACTTCGCACCCAGCCAAGAGGATAGTATCTTCCGTCACCACTATAGTTATCTGAAATCCATTCCATCGGATGATATCTTCCATCACCACTGTAGTTGTCTTTAATCCACCCTAATGGACCATCTTCACAGTCATCATCCGTCACTATTATTTGATCTCCAACACCTAATTCCTCAACGAGTTTTGGAATATTGAACCACCAACATACGTCGGGACCACAATATGGACAAATGGCTTTACCTCTGATACGGTGTCCACAGTGAGGGCAGAATTCCATGTTCTTTTTAGAGTAAAAGAATGATAAAAAGTGCATCAAAATAGGATTCAAAAAATTTGGGAGGGAGTTTTGTAGATACTCCAAAATGGCAATTATCGTATAACTGCTTTGATTAAAAGAAAATCTAAATCTGTCATATTTTTGGTCAATTTAGTTTTAAAGCTATTTTTTGCATTGATTTTGATAAAAAATTATATTTATAATTCAAGGTTAATAACAAAGAATTAATCCGTCTCTCTATTAGATTCAATTATGTCTATTTCAAATTTAACAGACGCAGATCAAAGAAAAATTATTCACATATTTCAACAGTTTGTGTTAAACAGAGATTCATCTGATATTCGGCGAGAACTTTATGATTATATGGTAATGTATGTAATTTACAATCATTCTACTGAACAAGGCATGGAACAAAGTAAAATAAATTCATATGTAGAACAAGATTTTCACTTATCAAATATTCCGCCACTGCACATTCAAGAGGCAATTAATAGGCTCATTTTTGGAAAAATCCTTACACCAAATGGCTCATTTCTACTACTATCTGAAAAAAAAATTACAAAATTCAAAAGAACAGATAACGAAGTTTGTGAATTAGAAAAAGAAATCCAAAATGACTTAAAAACTAAACTCCAAAAAATTCTCCCATCTGATCATCATGACAAAATTGATCCAGTTGTGCAAAATATACACAATCTGATAGGGAATATCTTTTTAAAACACGGTATTGAAGCGGCACAAATGTTAGTAAATAAAAAGAATCACAGTTTCAAAGATTTATGTAATTTTACTAGTTTTACAAAAATGTACCAAAATGACGTATTAAACAAAATACCAGAGGAACATCATGAAGAGCTTGACAAAGAATTATATGATTTTTTTTCACATCCATCAGAAAATGTTTGTAAATTTTTATTTTCTATGGCACAAAGCTACGCACTAGCACAAATTCTTAATGTGGATCCTTTACTAAGACAAATGCAAGAAGATTCATGGTCAAAAAAACGAATTTATCTAGATACTAACATTATAATCAATTTACTTTTTGTAAATAATAAAAGAGCAGAAGCTGTAAAAACACTCATTGATAATACGAAACAACTTAATGTGAATTTATTAATTACCCAAAAAACCTTATCTGAATATAATGGATGGTTAGAAAATAAAAAAGGAAAGTACAAAAAATTCAAGTTGCCTTATGCTGATTTAGCAACCGCTTTAGGAGAAATAAATGAGGAGGATGATTTATTCTTTGATGGATATTATGATGCACTAAAAAATGATCCAAACCAAAATGTAGAAAAATTCTCTAAAAAATATGAACATGCGAATATATTGCTCCAAAATAAGTATTCAGTAAAAGTCGAAAAAACTGTAAAGGAAATAGAAAACACTGAAGGAATAGAAGCATTAAAAAATAAAATTTCACTAGTTGCAATTTATCCAAAAAGTAATAATGTATCTTTACATGATGCTTATAGTATACTACGTGTAGAGTGTCATAGTTCGTGTCACTAAAGCGTGTCAGGGATCGTGTCACTCTTTAGAAGCCGTTTTTGACCTCCTCTTGCCAAAGTACCTCCTGTCATTGTATACAGATGCAGGTGTCTTCCATCCTAAAGCCTGACTCTTCCTCCAGCAGTTGTATTTTCTATCGAACTTTCTCAGCTCTCTTTTGAAATGCGAAAGTGACTTGAACCTTACCTGTGTTATCAGCTCGTTCCAGAGTATCTTGTGATATCTCTCTATCTTGCCCCTGCCTCTTGGATGGTACGGCTTGCCATAGATTGGCCTGATGCGATATTTTGCAAGCTCGGCCTTGAACTCTTCTGCAATGAACTGTTTCCCGTTGTCAAAATATGCCTCCCTTGGAACCCTTCCATTCCTTACTGCCTTGCGCAATGCGTCGATTGATTCCTTCCTGCTCTTGTGAAGGTATGCTCCTGACACCACCCGGTACCGTGAGCGGTCGTCCGTGAACCCTGTCACATACACCTTTCCCGTGCCTGAAATACGGAACTGGAAGGTGTCTCCCTGCCACATGGAATCAACGTATCTTCTCTGGAATCGTTTTACCGGCTGTGGTTTTGGCTTGATTTTCACAAGCATTCCGTTTGACTTGATCACCCTGTGAACAGTTGCCCAGTGGTAGGGCAGATCGTACTGGTACTTGATGCGCCTTGCTCCCCATGAAGGATGCTTTTGCTTGAGCCGTGTGATCCTTTCCTTGAGACTGTCAGGAATCGAGTTGGTTCCCTTCTCAGGGCCGGGTTTGTGAAAGGCCAGACCCTTGGCGCCATCCTTCCTGTATCTTCCTATCCACCTCCTGACGGTCCTCACTGACACATTCATGACTGAGGAGATCTCTTTTGCTTCCTTACTGCCCTGTGTGTAAAGAAGAACTACCCTTATTCTGTCTTCGAGATTATCTTTTGCCATGTTATCATGGCATGACAGATCCTGTTAGAGTGTGACACTAACCCTGCTAACAAAAGGTGACACGATCCCTGCTACTCTACAGTTAATCATTATCGATATCTATGAAACATTGTATGGTAATTGTCTTAATACAAAGTAGCAATCTCTATAAGATGTATATGCTATCTAATACACTTGATGAGTTATACGGAAGAGTATGAAAAATCATTAGGGTATTACAAGCATGTCTCTTTGTTTTGGACAGATTTGATATCGTTGATGTCGAGTAGACCTCAATCGCTCATGTCCACAGGGCCATTTAGAAAACTAGGCGTTAACGCCAAGAAGGTTAGTGCTGAAATGATAGAAATCAACCAAGAGATGGCTGAATTTAACGCAAGACTTGGCGAGTATTATAAACAACTTACAGATACGTGGAACGAGGCACAAAAACAATTTAGCAAAAAGGTACCAGAAATTCCTACTGATACTGAACATCTTGACTCTACCAAGCGTATCTGGATAGACATATTCGAAAATTACTTTACAAGACTGTTTGATTCTCAAGAATTTGCAGGAAACTTTGGAAATCTAGTATCAAGTGAACTTGAGCTTGCGAAACACTGGAATAAAGTGACATCACTCATGTTGGAGGCTGTTAACATGCCAACAAAGAAAGAAATAGACGAGCTGTACAAAGAATTACACCTGTTGCGAAAAAGAGTTGCCAAACTTGAAAAAATATCTAATCATGGAGGAAATGGCAATGGAAAGTGAACTTAGGATAGACCCGAGGATATTGGAAGAGTTTCTACAAATGAATAAGAATATTCTTGATGCACCAAAATTTGTTGCGGCGCCCGATGAGATCAGCATGGAAATGACACCATATGATGTTGTGTATCATGAAGGAAAGATGAGGTTATTACATTTTAATTCTACATCAAAAAAACAGGTAAAAACTCCTCTTTTGATCACGTATGCTTTGATAAACAGATATCACATACTGGATATTCATCCGCAAAAAAGCTGGGTGAGGAATATGTTAGAACAAGGGTTGGATGTATATTTGATAGATTGGGGGACACCAACTACTATGGATAAGTATCTTGGTTTTGATGATTATGTAAATGGTTACATGGACAACTGTGTTGACTTTATTCTTAACGAGTCAGGTGTTGATAAGGTTTCAATGCAAGGATACTGTACGGGAGGTACTCTGGCTACAGTTTATGCATCACTGTATCGTGAAAAAATAAAAAACTTGATTTTAACGGCTCCAGTAATTGATGGAAGCAGAGATACTACAGTGGTAGCAAACTTGGCAAAACATATGGATGTAGACAAGATGGCTGATATCGTAGGCAATGTGCCGCCTGAATTCATGTATTATGTGTTCTCCATTCTAAAACCCTTCGAACAGGGCCTTGAAAAATATGTTCAATTCTTTAAAAATATTCACAACAAAGAGTATGTCGAAAACTTTATCCGCGTGGAAAAGTGGCTAAGTGATACTCCGCCTATTCCAGGTGAACTTTTCAGAGAATGGGTAAAGAATGTTTATCAAGATAATTTGCTGATTAGAAACCAGATGTATGTATCAGGCAGACAGATAAATCTTAAAAATATCTCCATGCCTGTCTTTACTCAGGTCGCCGTGGGAGATCATCTAGTATCGCCAGAATGCAGTATGCCAATACACTATGCCGTATCTAGCGAAGACAAAACATTGAGAATGTATGCTACGGGGCATGTAGGTATGATAGCAAGCTCATTTTCTCAAAAAAAGGTATTGCCAGAACTTGGTCAGTGGATAAAAGAAAGATCTGAAAAATAAAAGAAAGAGTTAGACGCTAACTAATTTCTTGTTGGTGTCCATGCTGAGAACCAAGATTGCAGTATGTTTGCATTCATATCAGAAAATGCTTTTGTGTTGTCGTTGAATGTCTTTACGTTCTGTCTAACTGCATCGATTGTTGCCAGCGCTGCTTTGCTTTGAACAGAACCTGTCTTGACTATCTCTTCTGTTGCATCATTAACTATTTTGAAGTATGCTGATGGTACATTTGTAGATAGACCTGTTCTTGAAGCATATTCCTGTTGCATTGAAATTACGTTCTCGATTGTATGTTTACATGCTGTTGCATATTCCTGCTGTAGATTAGTTACTGCTTGTAAACACTGTGCAACATTCTTCTCTGCCTCATCAAAGCATCGGTTAACATTCTGCTTGTATACTGCAAAGATCTCTTTTGTCTCTGTTGTCTTACTCATTCTTTCACCTCCTCTTTTTGTTTTCTCCTTTCGACCGGTATGACGATTACTTGTACAAGGTCTTCTTCCTTGATTCCAAGAGCTTCTCGTTCTGCTTCCGGTATTGAAATGCGACCATTACTTCCTACTGATGTTTTAAAAGTACCCCATGATAGGAGAGAGGGTAGTATCTGTGAAGGGTTGAACATGTTGTACATGCCCTTTGATTGCATATCTGTAAAATTTTGGACAAAATCGGACTGTGCTTTTGTAGTTTTGTTTGTTATTTCTTTTAGTGTATCAAGCGGATTGAATTGGTCGTTTCTACTCATCATCTCGCCAAAAGTCTTCATGAAATCCATCTGTGCCTTTCCGCTTCTTTGTATCCATTCGTGGAACATCTCAGTAGGATCATATTGGTTGTTATTACCAGTCATTGGTAATAATTACCAATAAATGGTATTTAACTCTTACTTGGCTAAAATGAGCCTTGAATCTAGGAATTCCAGTATGGATTCAGAGAAAATGTCCGGCTTTTCCACATGTGGCAAGTGACCGCAGTCATTTAACTTTAGGAACTCGCAATTCCTAATTGAGGAGACAAATTGCTCAGCGTGCTCGATGGGTATCACCCTATCTTCTTTTCCCCACACCAATAATGTGGGAACCGTGATCTTCTGCAATTTTTCGCCTATTACCGAATTCTTTATTCCTAGAACTGCAGAGACAAACGCAAGCTTTGCATTTGGAATGGACATTCTTTTTACAAAGTCAGATACGGTAAATTCGTCAACTGTACCTGAATTGGACATCATCTCAAATGCAATTCTGGCACTTGAATGGTTGGGATAAAGAGCTGCCATCATATATGCATCCACGGCTGCAGTAGACTGTTTCATGGTCCCAGAAGGGGCAACAAGAACTAACTTCTCTATGGAACTATTGGCATAGGCGCATTCTGCAGCAATTTGTCCTCCAAGAGATGTGCCTACAAGAATAGCTGTTTTCAGACCTAATGTATCGATAAAAGCAGACAGGAACTTGCCAAAAAATTCTATTGTATAGTCTACTGATGGCTTGTCGCTATGCCCAAAACCGATCATATCTGGAGCAATGACTTTGTATTTTGGACTCAGACTGGGGATGATTTTTAACCATCTCTCTGCAGAACCGCCTAATCCATGTATGAGAAGGATCGTTTTATCTGACTTGCCCTCCTCCAGGTATCTCACTTTATGTCCCCAGACATCTGCAAACTTGGTTTGCAACTATGAATAGGGAGAAAGCATGCATGATAAGTCTTTTTTGTTATAATAATTTGACACTGTGTAAATTGTCTTTGGTCGTTTTTTTGACTTTTGTCCTGTGATCTATTGTTCTATGCTGATTGCAGCAAGTGTTTCTTTTGTATCTCTTTCGCCTTTTTCTATTAACTCTTTTATTGTGGCAATTGAAAAATCTGCATCTTCGAAGAGAAAATGAACATGTTCACTACGCTTTATTCTTACTATCTGCTCTATGATGCTACCTCGTTCTGAGGCAAGCTTGTGATATTCGTGTTCTAACAGTGCAAGTTTAGATTTGGCCTTTTCGTCAAGTGTGGAAGAATTAAGAATCTCATGCATCTCTCGTATTAATTTCAAGTAACGAGTGATCATCTTTGACATGTGTATGTTATGCTCTGTCTTGTCAGTATGTATGATGTCTCTTGCTCTGTGCCAGACTTCAAACATGTTATTTGGAAGCTCGGGCTGGTTTTTTGGAAAAAGATCAACCACATAGACTTTCTTGTCGTGTCTTGGTGAAGCGTTTATCACTTCGCGAAGAGGTGTGTTGCTTAGAAGGGTTCCATCCCAGAGATATTTTCCGCTCTTTTGGGTCCAAGATATGCCATAAAATGGATATCCTGCACTAGCAAGTACGTGCTCTGCTTCAATGTGATCATACTTGCTATCAAAAACAGACGGCTTTGCATTTTGGACGTCGGTGGATGTTACTATGAGCCTTGGCCTGTCCGGGCTCTGAATCTTTTGAAAATCAACATATTGGTTTAATGTGTTCTTGAGGGGGGTTATGTCATAAATATATTGCCAAAAATATGGCATAAAATAATCCGCGCTTGGGATGAACCATTTTGGAAAGAACATTTTGGGATTTCCAAAAACTGCAGAATACATTGATGAAAAATATGGCCGTACATTATCGGGCAAGCTAGGGGAAGTTACACCTTCGGCCAAATCTAGCCAAAAATCTTCCAATGCCTTTGCTGGCTCATCACTTTTACTTCCTACGATAATTGACGCATTAACTGCTCCAATGGAAGTTCCTGCTACGATGTCAAACTTGATCCCGTTTCTATGCAAAGCCTTGTAGACTCCGCATTCGTAAGCACCAAGAGATCCTCCTCCCTGCAAGACAAGAACTGTCTCAAACTGCAAGTCTTGTTTTTCACGAGAGGAAAGAGATTGCATATGGTATACCACATTGATTAAAATATTAAAAGCTTTGAAAATTGCAAATTACTCACTTGCAATGGGTAGTTGGAGGATTATATATGACTCCATATCTTACTTTGATGTGGTAATTAAGACAATTAATCCTGCAACAGAGGAAGTTTTGGCACAGTATGATGTTATAAAAAAAGAGGAACTGGATAAAAAAATAGAAAAGGCAAAAAAGACTTTTTCTGATTGGAAAGTGGATATAGACAAGAGATCTGATCTTATCAATATTTTTGCTGATGTCTTGCGAAAGAACAAACAACAATTGGCACTTACTGCAACAAAAGAAATGGGCAAGGCAATCAAGGAATCACTATCTGAAGTTGAAAAATGTGCTTGGGTTATGGAGTTTTATGCCGATAACGGCGAAACATTTCTTCATGATGAATCCATAAACACTGATGCTAGAAAGAGCTTCATTGCGTTTGAACCAATAGGGGTAATCGGGAGTATAATGCCATGGAATTTTCCATATTGGCAAGCTTTGAGGTTTGCAGCTCCTTCACTAATGTCAGGAAATACTGTTGTTCTCAAGCCAGCTAGTGCTACAATGCAGTGCGGCATAGAAATTGAAAATATGTTCAAGAAAGCAGGACTGCCTGAAGGCGCTTTCCAGACCGCAATTGCTGATTCTACCATGGCAGAACAACTCATAGATTCTGTTAATGCTGTGACATTTACAGGCAGCAACCTGGCTGGTGCAAAAGTGGCGCAACGGGCAACCTCTAAAATAAAGAAATGCGTCCTAGAACTTGGTGGCAGTGATCCTTTCATAGTGTGTTCGGACGCTGATACTGAAAAGGCATCCATAGGAGCAGTCAAAGGACGTTTTATCAACTGTGGGCAAAGCTGTATTGCATCAAAAAGATTTTTTGTAACAAAGAATCTTGCCAAAGAATTCATTGAAAAGTTTATTCAAAAAACAGAAAAACTCAGAGTGGGAGATCCTACATCTGAAGATACTGACATGGGACCAATGGTAAATTCAGAAGGTCTTGAAAAAATAGAAGAACTTGTAAAAGATGCAGTAGACAAAGGCGCTGAAGTATTAACTGGTGGTAAGAGGATGAATAGCAAGGGATACTTTTACAGTCCAACAATACTTGGCAATGTTACCACCAAGATGCGTATGGCTCAAGAGGAGGCATTTGGACCAGTTGCACCCATAACTATAGTAGAAGATGAGATGGAGGCCATACGCCTTGCCAACGAGTCACAATATGGTCTTGGCGGAAGCATCTGGACTCAGGACCTAGATAAAGCTGACAAGCTATCCAGATTGGTCGAGTCTGGAATGATTGCAGTAAACAATGTTCTTGCCTCTGATCCAAGAATACCTTTTGGCGGAGTAAAACAAAGTGGCTTTGGAAGGGAACTATCAAGATATGGCATGTTAGAGTTTGTCAATATCAAGTCAGTAAGATTCTATGATCAGTTGATAGTACGACATCATGTTGAATGATCTTAAAATTCTGACATGCGGTTTTGTTGTATGACGTTTAGTCTTGCAAGATAGTGCATAGCAATGCACTAGTTTTTTAGCATAAGAGCTACATATGATTATGTGGAAGAGAGAGATTTAGAAGATCACCTCAATTCGTTGCTAAAATACAACTTGGAATTTATTGGAATCATAAATGCCCAAGGTAGAATACTAGAGCAGGCATCAAAAAATTTTGCCTTGAGCAGAGAAAAGATGGAGATGCTGTGTATGGGTGTAAGATTGCAACACTCGATGCATGCTGATTTTGATGAAGAATTAGGACCTGTTAATTATATTGCAATAGAAAGAAGCAAATTAAAATTTATATCAATACCGATCTTCTCACATGTAATAATTGCCATAACAAAGAAGAGCGCAGATCCTGCTCCTTTGATTCAAAAGATCAACTCCAAACAATTCATCTATATCATGAAAAATCAACTAGACAAATACAATGTCATTACTGCTGGAATTCGACATGGCTAAGATGTGTAGTTTACATGGTGACAATTCCAGAGTCTAATATCATCTACAAATCACTTGTGTCCTGGCTTGTTGTCTATTTGTAGCATCTGTGGCAAACGGTTCAAACGGTCATGATGTATATTACTATATTCACAAATGGGTGCAAATGAACTCTGTTTCGCAATATTAATCAGTATGCAATAAACAAAAACCGTATCATGGATGACGAGTCCGCAATTGAGAAGAATAAGACAGTAACATTTAGGATAGACAAGGTAGTTCTAGACAAGATAAAATCCCATGCCGCATTTGAGAGGATCACCCTTAACGCATTGGTGAACCAACTGCTAGCTCATGCGGTAGATTGGGATATTGTGGCATCAAAATCAGGATGGGTACCAGTGCCAAAAGCGCTTCTTATGTCTTGGTTTGATAAACTCGATGATAAGATAATTGTGGGCATTGCTGAGGAAAAAGGAAAACACGTTTCAAGAGATATGTTGTTTGCAATGAAAGGAAAGTATGATATCTGGGAATGGATATCTGTTTTACGAGGAAGGGCAAAAGCTGCCGGCTTTAGTTTTACCCAGATAGACGACAAAAATGAAATCAAGTTTATCATGCGACACGATATGGGGATCAAGTGGTCCAAGCACTTCAAGACATTTTATGAAGTAGCATTCAAGGAGCTTGGTTGTAATGTGAAATTTGATTTAACAGAAAATACTATCATATATAGACTTGACAAAAAATATGCGTGTGATGACGACAGGTAATGGCCGAGGTTGTTTTTGCAAAAATGATTAAAAGACTTACAAGGAGGATGTTAAAACTATAGCATATGATTCCTGACCAGAACTCAAAGAAGGCGCTTGTATTACACAAGAAATTAAAAGGAAAGATAGTTGTTATCGGAAAAATTAAGAACCTAAGATCAAACGAGATAAAACTGATCTATACTCCGGGGGTTGCTGCAGTATGCAAAGAAATCTATCATCATCCTGAAAAAAAATATGCTCTTACTTCAAAAGGAAATAATGTAGCCATCGTGACTGATGGTACCAGAATACTTGGATTGGGAAACATAGGTCCAAATGCTGCATTGCCAGTCATGGAGGGAAAAGCAGTTCTATACCAAGAATTTGGTGGCATAAGCGCCTTTCCTATCTGTCTTGATACTACAAAGAAAGATGAAATCATCACTGCAATCAAAGCAATTGAACCTGTATTTGGCGCGATAAACTTGGAAGATATCGAGTCTCCAAAAGTAATGGAAATATCTGACGAGTTAGAAAAGTCATTATCTATTCCTATCTTTCATGATGACAGACATGGAACTTCGGTGGTAGTACTTTCTGCATTGTTAAACTCGTTGAAACTCACCAAAAAACAACTCTCCTCAATAAGGGTGGTAGTGGCAGGAGCTGGCTCTGCGGGATATGGCATATGCAAATTACTTGCTGCATCTGGCTGTAAAAATATACTTGTTACAGATTCTGATGGCATAGTTTACAAGGGAAGAGCCGGAAATATGAACAAATACAAAAAAGAACTTGGAGATATAACAAATCCAAAAAAAGAAAAAGGTTTGCTGTATGACGCTCTAAAAAATGCCGATGTTTTCATCGGCGTATCGGGAAAGAAAAATCTGATAACCTTTAAAATGATAAAAATGATGAACCGAGATCCGATAATTTTTGCACTTACAAATCCTGATCCTGAAATAAAACCTGAGATAGCAAAAGCAGCAGGCGCAAAAATTATAGCAACTGGAAGCTATCTTTATCCTAACAAAGTCAATAACGCACTAGTGTTTCCTCATCTTATGAGGGTGATACTGGATAAAAGAATAAACAAAATAACGACAAAGTTATTGCTTGTTACTGCAACTGCAATAGCAAAAACAGTTTCAAATAAGGAACTTCGCCATGACAACATCATACCAAGCATGTATGACAAGAGAATTCAGAAAAATATCATCACAGCAGTTTCAAGATTATGCCGGAATTAATGATTATTTTCAAATGCTTTTCTTGTCTGGTTGTTATCAAATGAAAGTGATAAGCATAGAACCACAATGAAAGGAAAGTTTAGAAAATTATAACGTGATAATCTAGCATACATTAAAATAGAAAAATTCCTATATTAAAAATACTAATGACTGGATTTGAGAAAGATTGTCCTGTCTGCAAGCAGAGGTTCACCAGTCTTCTTGAATACACGACACACCTAAGCAAAGACCACGGTAACATTCCAACTGAAAAAATATTTAAGATGAATCAAGAAGAAAAGTGGCGCCTGTCTGACAAGTAAACTCGGTCTGAAATTTTGCTTACATGAAAGTGGCCATTTTTAGATTTTTGTAACCTGTTTATTGCTTCATTTTTTCAATGAATGTCTCTATGGACGGTTCGTATCTGAACTCTTTGAGGAATTCTTCAATAGATTTGGTTATATCTGAATAGGATTTTCCAAAAACTTCTCTTAAGACCTCATTTAGGTACTGTGGGTGATCATAACAGTCTAATATGGAACACTGGTATTTCTCGCGGAACTGATTTTCAACTTTATCGAAGACGGGTTTGCTTATTTGCAAAAGAGTATTCTCTATAGCCAAACTCACTAGTACCTTTTCTGCTACGTAATAGCTTACCACGTTTGTATGTGCTAGTGAAATACTAAAAAAACTGTGGAAGAATACTGAATTTTTTGATTCCAAACTGGAATATTATCTTAAATCCTGATACCTTTTCATTTCCTTTACCTTTTCATATCCGTGATTGCTAGATCGAACATCTAAATGATGAAGCTGTAATCCTGCAAGATAATTGTAAGATCGATTGTCTCTGAATTGGACTAGCTGATGAAATCATTGAAAATTATAAAAATTGCGTACAATTAATCCGCGAACCATATCGCCAAGGCATTTTAAAGGGATCATGGAAGATGAAATGATGCCTGACAATACTGATAAACAATCAGATCTCTCGGTGAAACCAGAAGAATACCTTGAAGTAATTAGTACAGACGATGAACGAATTAAGATAATAGGTGAAGAATTGGCAAATGATACTGGCCGTGCAATCTTTGGCAAAATATCCCAAGGTGTGGCAAGCTCAAACGAACTCGCAAAGGCGTTGGAGATTTCATTGCCACTTGTCAACTGGCACATAAATAGACTTTTGAGTGTGGGTCTTATCAAAGTCGATAAAGTTGGGATGAGCCAAAAAAATAAGCAAATGAAATACTATGGGCCAGTTAAAACTGCACTTGTGATAATCCCTCCTCAGAATCCATCTGGTAATACCGTGCCGATTTCAAAGAAGGATACTGTATTGATGAAACTACGACACTATATGGCAAGTGTAGCAGCATTTGTCATTGGCGCGTCAGGAATCTATGTGTTTGAAAAAAACCAAATTCCAACACAAGAGGCTGCACATGCTCCTGAAATGACGGCAAAGACTGTACCACAAGTAGCAATGCCCATGCATGAGGTAATCAATACAACTACATCAATCCAAACAGTCACACCCACTCCAGAACCATCTATTCTTTATGGGGATCAGGCGATGCTATTGCTTGCGTTGCTTGGAGGAGTTGCTATGTTCTGTGCTGTGTTTTTTGGAATAAAACTAATTAGAAGATTGAGAAATAAAACTAATTAGAAGATTAAAAAATAAAATAACCAAAACAACTCACTAATTTTTTGATATGAGATTAAAAATAAAAAATTTTAGATATATGAAAGTTTAACACCATTTTTTTGTATAAAATTAGGTTAAAGTGAAATTTAATCAAAGCCTATAAGAGCTGATATTTAATACTACATTAATGACAAATAAAACCACAATAATTCTGGCAACGCTTGTAGCAATTGCAATTGTATCGACAACAATCTTTACTGACATGCAAACATCCAGCAATAAAGCATATGCGCAACAAGCGATGTATTACTTCCCGCCGCCACAAAACACTACATCTGTGACTGGAACTGCCACCTTGCCAGTTTCTCCAGATCTTGTTAGCATACAGCTAGGTGTGGACACACAAGCAAAAACAGCACAAAATGCAATGAGTGAAAATGCTCAAGCAATGAATGCCACAATTGCCGCAATACAAAATCTTGGTATTGCCAGCAATGAAACTGGTACTAACAGCTTTACCATAGAACCAGTCTATAATCAGACTGGTCCTTATCCTCCATATAACGAATACAAAAACGAGCTTGTTGGATACAAGGTTTCTAATACATTGCTCATTAAAACAACAAAACTAGGCCTTGCAGGAAAGATACTTGATGCTGCAGTTGGAACAGGGGCAAATAGAGTGGATAGTGTATCGTTTTCACTTTCACCGGCAAAACAACAAAGTGTTCAAAACGATCTAATCGGTAATGCAGTCTTGGATGCCCAATCAAAAGCTGAAAAGGCACTAGCCACGCTTGGCCAGAAAATCGTAGGTGTAAAAACAGTGAACCTATCTGAATTCAATATGCCTTCGCCGGTTCAAGTCTATGGCAGGGCAGAGATGAGTGTTGCTGCACCTCAGATGGCACAGACACCAATACTTGCGTCAAATCAAGACATAACAACAACGGTCAATGTCATTTTCTTAATTGGGGCGCAATAACTCCTACCTTTTTTATTTTTATGATCTGCCATATGTAAGTCTCATATACTATAATTACGTAATACTGTGGGTTGGAAACTGCCTATGTGATGATTAACTGTGAGATGGGGTCAGAAAGTTCAGTCATAGACAAATTAAAGCCAATAGAGTGTGTTAAGGAGATAACCGGAGTATTTGGTAACTATGACGTACTCGTCAAGATTCAATCTGCAAAAGTTGACGAGATTAAGCAAACCATAACTACAAGAATTCGTAGTCTTGATAAAATCCGATGTACTACTACGTTGATATGTGCTAACTGAGTATGTGCATAGATCTTACAAAGACTATCATCGTAAGATTTCTAAAATTCCATAATCGAAATAAAGATCTTATAAGATACTGCTATCTATCTAGAGCATAATGGAAATAATGGGAAGAGGAGTAAGGCAAATAATTCAAGAGATTCCAGGTTATGTACACATATTTAGCAAATTTGCAGGATACAAGTTATTTAACAAGCGCAGTCCGGTATATGGTTCGGCAGATATAATCAACGTGTGTAATCTTCACTGCACACATTGTTATTGGTGGCTAAATAGAAAAGAAAATGAAGAGCTAACTGTAGAACAGTGGAAAAAGGTAATAGATGAGAAATTTAAGAAAAACCATGTTTTCATAATTACACTTGTTGGTGGTGAGCCCACCATGAGACCGGATGTAATTGAACTATTCATAAAAGAATTTCCAAAACGAACATGCATAGTGTCCAACGGAACAATCCCGCTGAAGAAATACAAAAATTTGTATTTCTATTGGATATCAATAGATGGAACAAAAGACATTCATGACAAGATTCGTGGTAATGGTGCATGGGATAAAACAAGAGACAATGTCATTGATTATGTAGAAAAAAATGGCAAATTGGCTTACAAAGACATATGGATTACAATGACTATAAACTCGCTCAACTACAAAACCGTAAAGGACATCATGGAAGAATGGCGTAATTATTCAAATAAAATTGGATTTCAATTCCATACTCCATTTATGAAAAATGATCCTTTGTGGCTTCCATTTGGAGAGGAAAGAACACGAGCAGTTGATGAACTAATGACAATGAGAAAAAAATACCCTGATTATATCATAAATCCAGATAGCCAGCTTAAACTAATGAAAAAGAATTGGGGTGGAAGTGGAACCACGCCAGTAGATTGTCCTACATGGGCTATCCTCTCAGTAGACCACTTGGGAAGAGAAAAAAGACCTTGCTGTATCGGCAGCGCTGAGGACAAAGCAATGAAACCTATTTGCGAAGATTGCGGTCTTGGATGCTATTCAGTATTGGTTGGATATGGCATGAAAGGATAAATCAAATCTGCTTTAATTTGAGAAAACTCATCTTTGAAATTAAGACTATTAATCCAAACATTGTTGCAAGTACCGCAAACGCAGATAATGGAAACTCTGGCACCGTAGATTGACTGGTTGGTATATTGGGGGTGTTGACTGTAGCTGGAAATTCTGTAGCTGAGAAACTACTTCCATTTAGGTTCTCAAATGCTATTGTGATTGATCCTGCGTAATTGTCTGGAAATGCGACATTGATGTTGTCTCCGTCGCTTGAATCTGTTGTTTTTCCTATCTGGTGGTATATTACTCCATTTTCTCCTTCAAGTACCGAGAAATCATAAGAAATTGGACTCACCGTTCTGTTCATGGTATGTGGATCTAGAACCTTGAAGTTGAACTGTGTAGTGGAACCAGCTAGAATCTTTGATGGATTCCAGCTTAATGCTATCTTGTATTGTGCGTTCCTAGTGAACTGTACCATTGGGAAAACATTCTCTTCACTTGGTTTTAGCGCAAAATTCATCTCTTTTCCAGGATCTTTTTGTTCTGAAAAAAGATTTTCCACATCCGGCCTGAATAAAATGAGATGCACTATCCTATATGCACCCAAGGAGTAATCATCTATTGATATCAATTTGTCAGGAATCTTGATGTTGTTTACATAGGCATCATATTTTGTTACTATAAAGTCTCCAAGATCTCTTGGAATCCTTATCTCTTGATGTACCACTGTAAGCTGGCTTATGTTCTGCGTCGACCAGTCAAACGGCATGGTAAAGTTGACAAATTTTTTGACTGGGTCATATGTTACACTGTGTAACTGATC
>JBOGRA010000029.1:0-16213 GCA_050749325.1 Nitrosotalea sp.
GGATGGAAGACACCTGCATCTGTATACAATGACAGGAGGTACTTTGGCAAGAGGAGGTCAAAAACGGCTTCTAAAGAGTGACACGATCCCTGACACGCTTTAGTGACACGAACTATGACACTCTACAATTAACAAGTCAAGGAATAGCTACAATTTCTTACGTTCGAAAGGATAGATTTCACATGTATAAGTATTAACGTGCCATGCCAGCAAATCATTAAAAGATACCTCGTACTATAACAACACAATGACACAAAAGGGAACCGAGCCCACAAAGCCTAACACTGATGAAAACAAGCCAACCATTTCTGTTTGCGATATTATGCACACCAACGCCACCAACGTAATTGAAAAGATGGAATCTCTTTTACCTATAAACATGCAGATGTATTCTGATTTTTATACGGAATGTCTACATTCATTACAAGATCTTTTTGGAGCATGTTATATAGCAGAAAACGAAATTTTGTCCAAGATGGGAATTGACCAGAAATCTCTGCAGTTCTTTTATACGCATGCCAAGACAGTTACCAGATCAACAATTGTTCAAATTGAAATGGCTAACAATATTCAAAAAACATATTTACAAACTCAGATATCAACCATTAAAACACTTGATGAGTACATACGTCTTACACTTGATTATTACTCAAGGATGCTTTCCAGATCTCTCAACTCCCCTTTTCAGAAAATTTCAAATCAATAGATTTCTGTTTCTCAAGACAATCCACAAATAACTTGTGTCGTGATTAGATCCAGTAAATTTCCAAAATTGGCAAATAACATAGATCTACAAAAGCTTATGTCATGATAAAATTGACCAAATCACACATGCAAGAGAAATACATCACAGTCAACGGAAATAAGATAAGGTATATCGAGGAAGGAGATTCTAAAAATACCATAATTTTACTTCATGGTTTAGGAGGAACAGCCGAGAGGTGGTTACCTGTAGTTCCATTTTTGAGTAAAAAATATCGAGTGATCGCACTTGATTTGATTGGATACGGTCAAAGTGATAAACCACAGGTAGATTACACACCAGAGTTCTTCAGAGATTCAGTACTTGGCTTTCTAGAGACATTATCATTGCAGAAGGCATTCATGGTTGGCACATCTCTTGGCGGCGAGATTGTGGCACAATGTGCAGCCACGCAAAATCCTTTGATTGAAAAAATCGTCATGGTAGCGCCAGCTGGAATAATGAAGACTCCCACTCCTGTTCTTGATGCATATACGATGGCCGCGCTATATCCAAACCATGAATCTGTAAAAATAGCATACCAGATGATGATGGGAGAAAATAAAGAGATAAGTTCCCAGTCAGTTGAGAACTTTATTTCAAATATGACTAGACCCAATTCCAAAATGGTGTTTCTTTCCACGCTTTTAGGAATGAAAAACTCTCCGGTCATAACAGAAAAACTAAAGCTGATCAAAGTACCTGCCCTTCTCATATGGGGAAATAATGACAAGATGATCCCAGTAGAATATTCCAAAGAGTTTGTGAGTTCCATACCAAGTTGTGATTTTGTAGTTATGAATGGATGTGGACATACACCCTATGAAGAAAAACCTGATGAATTTTCAAAACTAGTGCTTGAGTTTTTATCTAGGTAAAGTAGTTATGAATTTCCCTTGATAAAAATAAAAAGGGTTTACGAGGCATCATCTAAAGAAGATGGTTTTAGAATTCTCATTGATAGGTTGTGGCCGCGTGGATTATCAAAAGAATCTGCACAAATAGATGCATGGTTAAAGGACATAGCGCCTAGTGATAATCTCAGAAGGTGGTTTTCTCATGATCCAAAAAAATGGATGGAGTTCAAGAAAAGGTACCATAAAGAACTCAAGGAGAAAAAAGACACCATTTCAAAGATCACGTCGCTTGAAAAAGAAAAGAAAACGATAACATTTCTCTATGCTTCAAAAGATAAAGAACACAATAATGCAGTTTTTCTACAAGGATATATTCAAAAATAGATCAAGTTTAGTTACGAACAACAGCATTACTTGATCAAAATAAACCAATCAAAGACAAAATAATTATTTTGCACTGGTCATCTTTTACGCAATATTCATGTATCATGCAGATAATTTTAGATGCATGGTTAGCAAACAAAGTGATGAATTTCTTGACGAGGAACCAGAAGACGCTGAAGAAGATACAGAATACCTAAATGATGAATTCGAAGAGGATGACTCAAAAGACAAATGAGATATATTTACAGGCTAGAAATACATCCAAGATTTGCCAAAGCTTTCTTTATAATCACTTAAAAGATAGACTGGTTGCTATATCGCATTGAATGAATCAGAATATAACTCCCAGATTGAAAAAATTGCACTGATGATTACGGAGGACAACATGTCACTTGATGAACAAGATACTATGAAACTTCAAAAGTACTATGACTTTGTGAAAAAACATTTTCACATGAGTGATGAATCTTCCATTCAATTAGTTAACGAGGCATTCTTGTATCTAAAACTGAAAAAATCTGATTCCATAGACCCTCTCCAACATGGAGATGAGTTTGGAGCAGGTTTTAGCTAAATTAAGAATCTTTCACAAGACAGCAATCTACAAACCAAACTTGGACTTGGCCCTTGAAGAAATTGCAATTATTGATAAAAATGATACAGCGAGAATAACAAATGACAGAGAACCAAATTCTGGAAGAACTTGTGTTCCTATTACTTCAATTCTTTCAGTGCCATTAGTGAATGCGATTGAAAGAGTTCTATCAGTCGCGGTTTTGCTTTCATGAAAGTCAGTATAAGTATCATCTACAAGAACAATGAACTGATCGTCGTTTGCACCTTCCTTTGCGTCAATTAGAGTTCTAGGCAGGTCTATAATCAAGTTTCCATCACTTGTAGAATTTAGTGAAACTACAAGCGATGTTTCATGAGTGTTAATTAGCATATCATTTATCGTTGCTCCGGTTATAGAATAGTTGACGGTGTAAGATTGCCCACCTGCAGGATTCTTTATTACATAGATATTCATCGATTGTGCAAAAGACGGCATGCTTGCCAAAGAGATCATAAACACAGCCAAAATCAAATATGGTTTCCAGTGCACACGAGGTTTGACATTGACTTGTATTTTTCCTTTGCGAGTAATTTGGCCTCTCAAACATCATCCGCGGGCAATTTTGTCATCGTGTGAAAATCAACGAGATCAAGTATTAAAGAATTTAAATAAGGTTCAAAGAAAATCAGGCTTGAGCACGAATATTTTTGCGAAATTATCTCTTCACACTAGTTTTGATAGCTCTTATAGTCACAGTAGCTTGCCATCCAAAGATGTCACTTGAGCAGACGCCTGCAAATAATACCATTAGTGTCAACAGTACTAGATTTGTAATTCCTCACATAATTACAAACGGAACAATACTTGCAATAAATCTTGACAGCCAATCCAAAGCTATGACTCTCTCAATTCAAACCACAAATGCAGGAAGCCTTGTGATTAGCTTGCCTAGAACTCTAATTGACGCAAAAGAGAATGGGAGCGACTCTCATTTCATAGTATTGACAAACAAGCATGGAGTAAATTTCCAAGAACTTACAACTCAAAATTACCGACAATTGACGATACCATTTGCCAATAAAACCAATTCCATAGAGATAATCGGCACTCAGATCATTCCGGAGTTTGGCGGGTTTATTGCTTTGGCTCTCATCCCATCAGTTTTACTGGCCATAGCAATGACTAGTAAAACAAAATTAAGGTTTTGATCTGAACATTCACATCAATTTTCAATTCAAGTTATTATAGTACTTTTTTACCTCCTAGTAATGAAAGACTTGCCTAATCCAGTCCTGATAAAAAAATTAAAGGAAAAAATAAGACAGAAGGAGGATCGTCTACAAAGATTGATGACCGAGTCTGAAAGCATTTGGGAAGAAACTGGCTTAGACCAGAGAGACTCTTCCTATCTTGTAGAAAAAACCATGCGTTTTGAGCTTGCACAAAAAAATATTACTACCATATTTTCCGCCTTCAAGGATTTAATTGAAAGTTACAAGAGTCTCTGCCAAGAACTAGAAAGAATAGATGAGTGATGCAAATAGTAGAATCTGCCGAGTTGTTTGCCAAGGAAAGACATACTGGCAGGATAAGAAAGGACAGTATTCTACACTTGGATCATTTGAAAGGAATTGTAAACAGGCTAAAAAATCTTGGAATGCTAGACCAAGAAGTTCTTGCAGCAGCTTGGCTACATGACATAATGGAAGAGACCAATACAACATTTGACGAAATTGATAAAAGGTTTGGCAGCAGGATAGCGGTTCTCGTTCTTGCATCATCCAGAGACAAAAATCTTCCCAGGGACCAGATAGAAAAGCAACATACCAAGCAATTAAAGGAATCTCCCATTGAAGCAAAGATAATCAAGCTTTGCGATATTTCAACAAATCTTAAAGATTTAAAAAACTCTACATGGTCAAGGACCAAAAAAACAAAACAAGTTAAAAAAAATCTATATTATCTAAATATAATAAAGTCTGAATTATCCAAGAATAAAGCCCAGTATCCAGGTATTCAAAATATCATAAACGGCATAAATGAAGTGATTTTAACACATGGTCAAAGGCCAATCGTGTTGTGATTAAAAGACTTGCCTGTCATCAGAAGAGATATCAATGAATGTTTCGTGGTACATACAATGGTAGAAGAAAAGAAGAAAATAAAGTCAAACACGGAAGATGAATACAATGACGCCGTAGCCTTGAATGATCCAACTAAAATATCAAAGGACGTCCAAGAGACATTGGCACGAGAAGCAATTAAGAAATTCAGGTCTTTATGATATACCCTATCGCTTTTATCTGGGATTGAATGCCTGTCATTTATTGTCTGATAACTTGACAAATTCTGTTCAACGAATCATCATTCTTGGCAAGGGAGACCGTGGAAGATTAGAGTACATCCTAGAACTCTTAACAAAAGACAAAACTTTGCCCCTATCGGATCAAAAATATTTGGAAAGCATAATTCCCCTATATCTAGGCACACAGGATGCTGAATCACTACAAAAACACATGGAAGACGCGATAGATACACTACATGGAGAGATCCGAACACTTAACGAGAGGCTTTCAAGACTTGAAAGAAAAGGATTTGATAGATATGTTGGCAAAAAGACAATCTTTTTCTTTGCTACCGTATTTGTTGGCTGGCATATATTTCAGAGCTATACAATGTCTTTTCTTGGACCATATTTACCTTCTAGCGTAGAACAATATCTATTTCCATTAAACATTTTGGCAAATAGTTTTAATGTCAACTCTTTGGTCTGGCTAGTTTTCATTTTTATGGCAGTGGCGTGGCCATTTATCGGCGCTGCATATCTGACAAAATTCATAAAATCACGCAAGAACATTTCGCACATTTGATAAGGTAATAACCTTGCTGCAACACACAAAGAAACTGTAGGCAAGTTAGAAGGATGGGGTTGGATATCTCCAATCTTATCCTACAGTCTCCATAAGCTGTTGCCGACAATCTATTATTAAGAGAATAGCGTTAAGTTGCAACCATTTGCAATATACGTTTTCAGTCCATTTTAGAATTGTGGAAATTGTAATTTTGTCTTTGCTGAAATTATTATGATAGAGAATGTAGAGAGAGTAAGAACTGTCAGCACGACAGGTCCAAACTCTGGTACAGAAGGGGTGGCAAATTCTAGCACTCGATTGTTGTCAGTGTCGGCAACCCAAAGGTTACCGTTGTTATCTACTTTTACATCATAGGATTTAGCCAACATGTTGGCTGATGTACCTGCATGCATTCCAGCAAAATTTGCCTGGCCTAAAACAAGAGACGCGTTAATTCCATTGCTAAATGGAGGGAGAAACTCCAGCAAACGGTTGAGCCCCATACCTGCAATCCAAAGATTTCCAGATTTATCAAATGCTATGCCATCTGGAGAATACAAGACACTTGACGATACGACATCATGAATTGTCCTTCCCGTATCAAAATCATCATGCCCTATAACCAAAGTAGCATCTGGCCTGTGGTAAAGGCAAATGATTCGGCAGGAACAAAAAGCAAAAACAAAGTAAAAAATATTTTAACATAAAAGTAAGGAAGCCAAGATGGAATAAAAAGTCTGCTCAGTTTCTTATCACATGTTGTAACAGAGTTATTTAATTTACATATAGCCAGTTTTAAATTGTGATATCATATAACAAATGAAAAAATAGTATCAAGTATTACTTACCTACGTGCACTTTTGGGCAGGCTCTCTATGCCATATTCAAGATAAGGGTAACGTATTTTTTCCTCCACGAGTCATTTCCATATCAGACATCATAACACTAGACATGGATCTCGGAAACAAAATACCTGACAAGTCATGGATGCTATATCTACTCGAATTGTTTAACAGACAAAACATACCTCTTGAGCTTAATCTTATCTGTTCTTTTAATGACAACGGCAAGTTTCATGCAATATTTGGAGGAGTGAACAGACATGAATTCACTACAATACAGCCCATAGTAGACCACTCCTACATGCGCCAAATAATTATGAATTCGACTACCAAGTCCATAACATATATTCTAAAGGACATAACCATAAACAAATCTGAAAGATTTGACTTTTCCATAGAAGATAGGTCATTTATTTTTGAGGGCGCAAATCATTTTACTGGAATAGAATGGTGGAACAAGAGCGGAAATTTTCCTTATCAAATAAGATTTCGTGTCGAAATTTCGCAGCTTTTGTTTGGACAAGGCGATGATCCGTCAGATCCACAATCAATATCATACTATCCTTACAACAGGCTGATTCCAAATGGCGATGGAAGAGTCAAAGAATACCCTGTTTCTTTTTCCAAGCCTGAAATAAGAGACGGCTGTCTATGTTACAGAGTTATTTCATGAAACATATTGTGCAAGTACATCTTAAAAAAAATCATCGTGCATCATACTTCTTATAGCGGACACGGAAAACTCTTTTAAATTGAAATTAGTTTTTTGTGCTCTCCTGTTATGCATTGCCCTAACTTTCTTAGTGTCAAATCCCGCATGGGCGGAAGGAAATACTACACAGAGTTCGTTAACTTCCATATTTAATCCTGCAAACATTCATACCAATACCTACAGTGATCCCACATACAACTTTTCCATTTTGCCTCCACGCGGATGGATTCCTATAAGCCAAGCCAATCAGTCAGATTCAACACTGGTCATATTTGCAAATGAGAATCAAAACAGTAAAGCCAATTTTGCAATTTACTTTTATCAAGGCAAGCCCATATCTGATGTGGCATTATCAACCCCAGATGATCAGATTTTAGATCTTGCCATAGCAAATTTATTTGATAGTTCAAAATATGTTGTCTATCAAAAAAACATTCAGAGGTTTTCTGATGGTTTTGTGATTCAAGCAGTTGTCTCAGAGAATCAGACTAAGGATAGCCCAATTATTGAAGAGTTTTCCTTTTGGCTAAATGACGGCAGGCAGTATTTTCTTGTCATGGCCTCATCCCAAAATGGATTTTATCAAAATGCTGCAGATTTTGAGAGATCCGTATACACGTTTTATGTAGGACCGCAGCCTATCACTAGTACTAAGATTCCATCATGGATCAAAAACGATGCCAAATGGTGGTCAGAAGGCACAATTGATGACCAGACATTTGTAGGCGGGATTCAATACATGATAAAAAATAGAATCATAGTTGTTCCATCTACTGTTTCTAGCACTAGCCAATCACAGCAGATCCCTTCATGGATAAAGAATTCAGCAGGATGGTGGGCAGGCGGTCAGATATCAGACGATGACTTTGTGAAAGGAATCCAGTATCTCATAAGCAATGGAATAATTAGAGTCGGATAATGTTTGAATCAGTTACTTTGTTTTCGTTTTTTTCTAAAGTCATTTACAGTTATCAGTGAACCTGCTATCAACGTGATCATTCCTATTATGACTAGTCCAATTGCTACAGTGACGGCATAGCAGTTTATTCCATTAGCCAAATCACATGTTCCACTAAGATATGGATCTTCTCCCAATACCACTGTTACATGTATTGGCTCGTTGCCTAGATTCAGTATGCTAAAATAATAATTTCCTTGCTCTTGTGGTCTTTTCTCTATTATGTGGTACACAAATCCATTCTTGCTTTCCTTTTCAAATATTTCTCCATTGGGCTCTGTAACTTGCAATTTTATCGAACCTAAGACAGGCATCGCATGGACTACTAGTACAGTGTGTTCAGTCAGATCATTCCAAGTAATTGTTGAATTTATCGATTGCCCCTGCAATATTTCCTTATCTTCAATTATGTCATGTTTGGTCTTCATCAGAGATTCAACTAGATCGTATGAATTATCAAAGATAACAGATCCCATAACAAGCAAGACTGCTCCAATTGATACGACTATCAAGCCACGCAGAACACATAATTTTACCAAATTGCAGTTACAAATCAGATATGCCTAATAAGAAACTACTCTGCCATTTTTAGTAGTAATTTTTTGTCATTTAGCCTCTTAACCTGTCTATATACTGTTGTCAAGGAAACGTCGTAGGCCTTACTTAGTTGATAGGTACTTTTGGGAGAAGTGGTCGATCGTAGAACACGCTTTACACTTTAATCTGAAAGTATCTTCAATAGATGTCCGGGAATTGTTCCATTCTTTTGGCTATTTTGAAGCGTATTGATCGGGTCATATTAAATTATCATACCCCGGATGATAAACTTGATTTAAGCAATTGCAAAAAATGAAATAAAAAAAGTCTACGGTGAATTAAAGTATTTTAACGCATCCTGAATTGTGTTTATCTCAATTACGCGCATTCCATATTTGCTCTCCATTGTTGGTGAGAGAGGTTCTTGCTCCGTAGTACACGTTTGATATGTGATAGGCCCCTCGTTTTTTTCGCTGCAATTTTGAACAGAGATAACTGCTTGTCCTTGCGGTACAAGAAATATCTTTGCTCCATATTGACCTGCCGCATCAGCCTTCACGTCTGCTTCGCCTATTTGTCCTATAGTACCATCTGGTTGGATTGTACCAGTCATCAGCACCTGATTGTTGATCTGGTTTCCAAGTAGTTCTGAAATCAGCAATACCGTCATAGCTCCTCCTGCACTGCCACCATCAACAGCCTGTAAGTCTTCATTATTTCCAGAACTAACTGAAAAAATTACATCTTTTTTTGACAAGTCTATTCCGGTAACATTTTGAGCCACCATAACAGCAGTGTGTGCAGAAGACTGGAAATCTACACCTGTTGGAATGGCAGTATTAACTAGTATAAGCCCAGTTCCACCTCGAATCTCGACTGTAATTTTTAGTATCGAGCCCTGATAGCTTGTGGTTTCAAAGAATCCGTTACTTTCGATGACCGGTGTTACGGCTACAGCTGATATAGAGGCATTATTTTCGCTAGGAGTCAAAGATTGTGAGGTTATACTGCGTACCTGTTGCAATAATAGGTTGTATTTAGATTGTAGAGTATCATACCTAGTTTGAAGGTCATTTATCTTCTGCAACAACTGTGAGTTTTGAGTTTGCGTGTCAGACATATTCAAAATGTTTGACTGAGACTGAACTTTTGAAGTATGCAATATACCATGGTCAATCAGATACTGAATAGCCGTCAAAAAATCAGAGTTGCTGGTCTGGTTCTGTGACCACCATCGTGCAGTATTTTTAATCCAGATTGGTATAGATGGTTCTTGAGCAGAGACTTTTATCGAGTACCCCATAGTAATAGAGACCATCAAAACTAATGATAATGTGATAATTGCGAGCCTTTTCATAACTAGATCGCGGTTAATGTACCAGCCCTATTTTCTCAATTATAAATTTTAGCTAGGTTCTCAAAGAATTGGAGAGGATGACACGCCAACACCTTCTCAATTGTTTAGCTTTTGTTCTTTTTCATACTGATAACAAAGGCAATTAGCGAGACTCCATAGATTGCCCCATTAATGCCATAGAACTTTATCCAATGAAAACCAAGTTGTTGACCACAACTTTGCGTTCTTTCTTCAGATGATCTAATCTTCACAGTACTAGATGAAAGTGGCTGAGTCGTGTTACAATCAATTTTTGTAAGTGTGTTGTACCACACCAAAGAAAATGGAGTCAAGGCTGCACATATGACAATGAGAATAATCAGTCGTAGTTTAATCGAATGCTTGTCTCGTCTTATCATATTACGTATACCTTGCTGCCCACCTTTTGAGGTATCATGTTGGATTGTTATTTGATATTATGGTATAGGTAGTGTTTCTAGCAATTATACTTGGCAACTTTAGTGTCATTTCTCGCATTTTTTCCATATCTTGTAGACCAGGGGTATCTTTTGTTACATCCTGCTTATACTGGCTCTGTTCAACATATCTTAAGATCCATTGAATTTGTTGTTCTATTTCCATCTGTAATTCCTTTGGATCCAAAATATGGCTCCAGAATGTATTAACCAACACTTCAGCCTTGACGCAGAGCCTGCAGATTTGTATTACAGGACAGAATACACTAAACCCACCTAGGGATAATCTTCGGAGTTCCCCACAACGAGGACATGTCTCTTGTCCGTGATCGAGAAAGTCAGACGGTTCCATCGGGCATTTCCTAAGATTTTCTTTTCATACTATTATTTAATTTGAACTATTGCAATTTACCAAAGATTTTTTGCCAATTCTCAGAAAAATTCTCCAAATGATAACAGGGTACAACATTTACAAAAATTTGACATTTGGATAAGTGGTTTCTTATAATTTAAAACCATCAGTTTACAGAATTTATTTACAGTGGATGAGATCATGGTAGCACAGTTCCCATTTTACACATAGAGGATGACCACAATAGATAAAATCAGAGCATAGCTTCTAAAAATTGGATGGATCCGCTAAATACTGCCGTAATTGTCAAACTTGAGCCTGATTTTTCAGAGGGAAATGTAAGTTACAACCCAGATGGCACTCTTAATCGAGCAGAAACAAAAAACATACTAGGCCCACATAGTGCCATTGCTGTTTCTGCAGCCTTTTATGCCAAGGTAAAGTATGGTGCCAAGATCTCAATAGGCACCATGGGACCGCCCATTGCTGAATCCATCCTACAACAAGCCCAGTTGATCTCTAATGCAGATGATCTTTGTCTTTACAGTGATAGAATATTTGCAGGGGCTGATACACTTGCAACTGCAGAGGTTCTCAAGGCAGGAGTACAAAAGATGCATGGAAAGATGGATATTGTATTTTCTGGGCACAGAGCCTCCGATGGCGAGACTGGGCAGACAGGTCCACAAACAGCATGGAAGCTTGGAATGACGTTTCTGGGACATGTAATAGACTATGAGATAAATCTCGAGAGCAAAACAATCAGAGCCAAAAGACTTGTCAGAATGCAAGGAGTTTATGACGTCATTGAAGAGATTGAAGCCCCGCTTCCTGTTTTTATTGCAATAGATCCTTCTTACAAACCCAAATTCAACAAAGTGTCACAACGGTTATCTTATGAGAGACATCAAAAGGAGGCAAGCGATCGTGCTCAAAACTTTAAACAGTATCTAAGAGTCTTCAATGCCATACAGATAGAAGCGGATCCAAAGCTTATTGGAATAGCCGGCTCGCCAACCATAGTATACAAAGTAGAACGCATACCAAAAGGCAAAGCCACAAGGCAGACTGAAATTATAGATGGTTCAAACCAAGAACAGATTCGCAAACTTGTTGCAAGGTTACTACAATCCTTATCCACAGTGATAATAAAATGACAGAAGGAGATTACAGGCATATTTACATTATAATAGAGCACGAAGAAGGAAGAATATTACAAGTAAGTCTTGAAATGCTTGGAGAAGCAAGAAGAATTCTAGATGATTTTAACAAAAGGTATTCATCTAAAGAAAAAGCTGTTGCCGTTTTATTGGGTTATAACATAAAAGACATACCAAAAACTTTGATTCAGTATGGAGCAGATGTAATAATTTGTGCAGACAATCCAGAATTAGAATATATCAGAAATACAATTTACACCAAGACCATATCTCAGATAGCATCCGATAGAGACATTGCGGCAAAGATAGAACCAGAATATGCGGTACAATTCAAAAGGCCCAGATACATGTTCTTTGCTGCGGATAGCATAGGAAGGCATCTTTCTGCAACAGTTTTGACTAATCTGGAGTCTGGTCTTGCATCAGATATCAACAAGTTAGTGGTAAGTGACCTTCAGATAACCCACCAAAACAAGACAGGCGGAAAACCTCTCATTTATGAAAAGACACTTGAGATGTATAGGCCAGACTTTTCTGGATTTTTATGGACTACAATCCTCTGTCTAGACAATAAAAATCCAGTAATGCCAAGAGATTATCATCCACAAGCTTGTAGCATAATACCTGGAGTCTTTGAAACAATCCAACCTGACCCGAATCGGAACGGCATGGTAATTGAATACACACCAAAGTTTGACGAACAAGATCTGAAGGTCAAGATAATAGACCGTAAAATCATCAAAAGCGAGATTGATTTTGATAGCCATAAGACAATAGTAAGCTTTGGGCGCGGAGTCAAAGATTCGCCTGAGCAAAACATCAAACTAATCGAACAACTTGCTGCTGAATTGGACGCACAAATTGGGATCACCCTACCACTATCCAAAAGACCATTTTCTGTAAGTCAGACAGTAGATTCCACTTACCTAATACCAGATAGAGTGATAGGTACTAGTGGAAGAAAGGTCAATCCAAAATTGTACCTAGCTGTTGGAATAAGCGGTGCCATGCAACACATCGCAGGTATGAAAGAGTCCGAGATTATCGTTGCAATCAATCCAGATGATAACGCGTTAATCAAAGATGAATGTGATGTTTTCATAAAAGGAAGAATGGAAGATGTCATTCCAGTCCTCATAGAAGAGATACAAAAACAAAAACAGGTTGTTCAAGCATAAGGTAAGACATGTTGGAAAAATATGACGTAGCTATCATTGGTGGAGGTTCGGCAGGACTTGCAGCATTGAAACATCTGTCTACGTTAGGAAAGCAGGCTATTCTTTTCGAGTCAGGAAATAAGATTGGCACTAAAAATATTTCAGGAGGAATTCTCTATTCTAAAAAACCAAAAAAAGGTAAAGTATACAATGTAGAAGACATATATGAAAACTTTCTACAAGATGCACCTTTTGAGAGAAAGATAACAAAATACATGTTACATGCTACCTCAAAAGACAAGGTCTTTTCCATAGACCTGACTGCCGCCCACGAGTATGAAGCAAATTTTGGCTGTTCGGTACTTATGAACAAATTAAACCAATGGTTTTCACAACAGGCAGGAGAAGCAGCCCAAAAACATGGCGGTGGAATAGTGACAGGGGTTCATGTCAGAGCCATAAGATGGGAAGATGGACGCACAATCATACAGACAGACGAACTTGAAGAAATCGAGGTCAAGGCAATAATTGCAGCCGATGGAGTAAACTCAGAAGTCGCATACATGACTGGTGCACGGCAAAAATTTTCTCCAAGTGACCTCTATCAAGGAGTTAAGGTGGTTGCAAAACTACCTGAGGAAATTATTAACCAAAGATTTTCAGTCGGACAAGATGAGGGTGCTGCACACCTTTTTGCTGGAGATGTTACACTAGATCATATAGGAGGTGGCTTTCTGTACACTAATCGTGACACCCTGTCATTAGGAGCAGTATACCATCTTGACTCACTTTTAGAAACACCAAACGAGCCTTACGAACTTGTAAATACATTGCTTAGAAATCCCATGATAAGCGAACTTGTCAAAGATGAAGTTCCAGTTAGAGGCGAGATCGATAAAGATGCTGCAAAAGAAGAACAGATGCGTATTCGCTTCGCTGTAACAAAAATGATAAAGACATGGTCAGAGTTAAGAGACGCCTATTATTCCAAAAAGGAAAAAGAAAGACTGGTCAAAGAAGGAAAGTATGGGTCTCCAGAAGAGATAGGAACACAGTTATCGTCTCTTAGAGACCAGATGTCAACAAAATATGGCATCAAGTTCGAAACAGATTATGTCGAAGTAGAATACAGTGCAAAGCTTGTACCAGACGGGAAACGATGTAGAATGGAAAAGCCTTACTTCAAAAACATATTATTTGTAGGAGACGCAGCTGGCAGAGGCATATTTGTAGGTCCTAGAATAGAGGGACTCAATGTTGGAATTGATGATGCCGTAAGAGCGGCAAATGCAGTTGCAAGAGCATCAGATAAAGGTAACTTTACAGAAAAATACCTTGGCGAATACTATTCGCAGTTGGTAGAAGAGAGCCCGTATACTCACGATTTGAAAGCAATAGACAAAGACTATCTAAAGATATTTCTTGATGCCGCAAAAGAAGTTCCAAAGGATATCATCAGTTCAAAATATGGCCTAGTCATAAAGATGATGTCAAGTGATACTCTTAGGAGTTTTGCAGTAGGATTTGCAAACATTCTAGGATATGAAAAACTATTACCAATCATTGAAACTGTTGACACTTATGTCAAGATACCAACCGAACTTGCAGAAAGACTGGGAAAGATCATATCTGCGTCTTATACTCCAACCATCCCATCCATTGCACAAAGGGTAGCGAAATTAAAATTCAATGATGACAATATTTCACATATCAAGGTACTAAAGCCCACCAGTGAATTCATGAAAAAAATGGTAACTTTGTGTCCTACAAGATGCTACATCATGGAAAAAGATGGGGTAACGATACAACATGAAGGATGTGTTGAATGCGGTACTTGTTCAGAGGAAACAGACTGGAAACACCCTCGTGGAGAGAAGGGAATCAATTACCAATATGGGTAAACCGCACAATTATTTCAAACGTCACGCTGTTATTCTTGTCTTTTCCTTTTCAATTTTTCTTAGATCTTCGTATGCTTGCCTAATTTCTAAATAAAAGTCGTCCATCCTGGGTTCAATAATTGTATAAGCGATGTAAAAGTCCTCAGCTTCTTTTAGGTATCGTACTACTTTCTCATGTTCAGAAATCTTTGAAATGAATCTCATGTTGTTTAATCTATCTGCCAATTTTATTACTTTAACATCATAATCGGATTTCGTCAAAACATTGCAATATTCACGAAACCTCTCCAATTCACGTTCTTTGTCAGTCAACCCAGGGTAGGTTTCTAGGGGTTTTGTTTTCAGAGTTGAAGCTGTTTTGTAAACATACTCACCAAACCTATGGCTGAAATATGCGTCAAAACCATATGATTTTGATGCATGTAAATCCAAGATTCGATCATTATCTTCCATCACATCGTGCAGTATTGCAGAGACTATCTGAATGGTAGTCATTGGTTTGTTAGCCCGCTTGTAGTGCCTAATCACGTTTATTGTTACTGGAAATATATGAGTCTCAAGAAACGATGACATACCATCTTCCCTTCTAACTCCAGAATGAACTTCCTCTGCCAAATGTATAGCACTTTCAATATAACTATCAACGTGGATTTTTGCTTCCTTTTCTACGAAAAATAGAAAATCTTTCTTCGTAACAGACTCTGTCATAAGATAATATTTCATTTGCTCATTGAAAAATATGATCTTTTATGCCTAGAAGAGAATGACAAATCTTGTGATTACTGCATAATTTAGGCATTGTTGAAAAAGAACCGACCAAAAGAGATTGCATTATTAATCGGATTTACAGCATTAGTGTAGGTTTGAAATTTCCCTCGTTGAATAGGTTCAAGTCACCTAAGAAAGCATTTCCTACATTAGAAGAACTTGATAAAAGTATAACAAAATTCAAGGCAAAGATTAACGAGAATATAAAAAAATCAAAAGGAGACGATTACACATTAAAATCCACTGCAAAAGAGATCTTTCTCATACTTCCCATTCCCTTTGACTCGGTTGCAAGCATGATTTATGATAATTCGTCAGGAGATGCAAGAGAAAGAATAGGACATGTGCTTTCATTTTTTAAGGATCTGCAGAACGCCAACGCGACCCAATACAACGGAATACTAGCTAAAATAGAGGAAACAGTATCAGATAAAGAACTAGCACGTCTGGATTCTCATAGTATAAAAAAAATTCAAGATATAGTATATGGCCATATCAAGAAAAACAATATTACAGAGATACAGATAGAAGACAATCAGGTACAAAAGCAGCAAGAGATTTTAGAATCTCAGTCAGTTGCTACAACTCCAGTACCTCCGCAAGATGAAAATGTCAAATTTGAA
>JBOGRA010000030.1:0-16106 GCA_050749325.1 Nitrosotalea sp.
CCATACATGCACAACAAATGCGGCCATCTTTACACCAAGTCCCACTATTATCGCCACTGCAGCAAGTGCCAAGAGACGATGTGGAATTGTATGTTCATGAATGTCAGCATAGTTGAAGCTTCCTGCATTGAACCCTATTGTAAGAAAACCAAGAAGTAGAATTACCGCTCCAACATGAGTCCAGAAGAAGAACAGTAGAGCAACCCTTCTTTTTGCTTCATATCCCCAGAGTGCAATCATAAAGAATCCTGGAATTAACATGACCTCGAAAAAGACGTAAAATTCTATCAGGTTTGTTGCAAGTACAGAGCCCAGCATGCCCATAGCCATAACAAGAAGAAGGGCATAGTAAACGCCAATCTGGTGATTTACATAATTTTTTAGTGATGATGACTCTACCATTGCAGTTGGTCCATCACCAACTACTTGTTTTTGAGTATGCATTTTTTCCTCATATTGTGCTGTGAGCTTTGCAACCATGTAGGGTTTTGAAAACAGAACCACCACTGTAGAAATTACATATATTATGATTGCAAATGGCGATGCAAGACCATCTAACACCAGTCCAAATTCTCCAAATTGTTGTGTCCATGGATAATGTTCTTCATATGTACCTGATAATGACGCTAACGTAATTAGCGCAGTACAATAAGCCAATATTCCAAAACTAAACCATGTTGCAGCGTTTGGTCCTGACTTTTTTCCAAGAAAATATGCTACTGGAGACAGTAACAATGGCAGAAAAATTGCCTGAAGTAGAATATATTGCATTATCCCTTCAGGCTCCTAAAGTCCGCGATATCAATATTCTGGTACATTCTATATGCCACAATAATTAATGCAAGTCCAACTGCAACTTCAGCTGCAGCAATTGCGATGGAAAAGAGTGCCAGGGTTTGACCTTGGCTGTTTGGAATGAATCTTGCAAATGCCACCAAATTTAGATTTGCAGAATTGATTATCATTTCTATTCCAAATAACATTCTAATTGCATTTCGTTTTACTGCCAGTCCATAAATCCCAATGGCCAAAAGAGCCACTGAGACTAGAACAAAATCAATCAGCCCGTTGGTCATTTGTTATATCCTCCCTTCTTGCCAAAGTCAAAGCACCAACCACTGATGCAGCCAAAACCAGCGCCATAACTATAAGGGCTGGCGAATAATACGTAAGAAAGTCTTCGCCTATTTTCTTGTAGTCTACTGATGGAGAGTTTGTTTCCATCGATTTCATACCAGAACCAATAATTATCATGCCAATACCGAGCATCAATGCAAGCATGAGTCCTATTCCCGCATATCTTCTTCGCTTATCCTCGAGCTTGTTGAATATCAGCTCACGCCTTACTAACATCACAGTGAACAAAATGAGTACGGCGATGGAACCCACATAAACTGAGAGCTGAAACATTGCTACAAAAGGCGCATCAAGCAGCAAAAAAAACCCAGCTATGCCAGATAATGTTATCATGAGTGCTATTGAACCATAAATCAGTGAGCGAATTTCAAGTGCCACTATGGCGCTACCAATTGTTAAAACAGAAAGAGCGAGAAATACAGCATCAACCATGTGTTGCACCCCTATCATCTACTTTTATTTCCACATCCTGTGATATCTTTGGCTTGATAGCAAGTTGAGCAGGAGTGTAAATCAAAGCAGATTTGGTAAAAGATGAAAGCTCGTAATCGTTTGTCATGTATAATGCATAGAATGGGCACGCATCAACACATAGACCACAGAATACACATTTGCCATAATCTATCTGTGGCATTATCGCCTTTTTGTTTTGTTTCCATGTCTCATTTACCTTGACCATGCCAATGGCCTCTGCTATTCCTTCACACGCCACGGCACAAAGCTGGCAACCCGTACAGTGTTCGTGGTACAGTATATGTCGACCTCGTAGCCCTGCAATTCCTACTCCTGTCTCTGGATTAAATTGAAAGCCATCACCTACGAATTTTAACTTCTGCTCAGGATAGCGTAGAGTAAATCTTCTAATTGCAAGGTGTTTTACTCCTGAATTCAGCGCTCTTATAATTCCGCCAGCAGTACTCATTGAATCAATCCTCCCGGTCCCAAGACACCTGCGTATAACAATCCAAGAGCTATAAAGATGTTAATGAAGGCAAGACCTATCAATTTGTACCATCCAGTGTGCAGTAACATATCTATTCTAATTCTTGGGAACACACCTCGTGGCAATAGAATCAAAAGTATCACTCCAACAGTTTTTATTACAAACCATAAGGTTCCGTTGAGCATTTGTTGATCAAAGAGAGGAAGACCTGCGAACTTTGCCGTTATTGGCCCTATAGTGATTCCATTGGTTATTAGATCTGGCGAAAGCGGTGGCCAAACCATAGGTCCATTCCACCCACCAAGGAATAACACTGTAAACAAGCCTGCAAATGCATACAACTTTAGATATGTTCCAAGTTGAATGAGGCCATACATCATTCCTGAAAATTCAGTTAGCCATCCTGCCACTATCTCACTTTCTGCCTCTGGAAGATCAAATGGGACTCTCTCAAGCTCCGCAAGTATACAAATGAAGAACACGATAGCGCTAACAGGTGCAAAGATAATCCACCAGTAATGTTGTTGTGATTCAACAATTTGTGAGAGATTCAGTGTGCCTGTTAGAATAACAATACTAAGCAGAGATAAAATTAACGGGATTTCAAATGCAATCATTTGGTGTAATGCTCTGAGGCCTCCAATGAATGTCCACTTGCTATTTGCTGCCCAAGCAGAAAGGACGGATATTATTGGAAAGAAGCCTATTGTGGCAAAGACTGCAAGTAATCCCACGTTTGGATTTGCAACAACCCATCCAGGTGCAACTGGAATCAATGAGACAAAAGCCCCTGCAGTGCCAACAAATAACAGCGGCCCCACCCAGAAGATTGGCTTATCTGCCTTTGCTGGAATTATGATCTCTTTTGATATCAATTTCAAGCCATCACCCATCAGCTGAAGTATGCCTTCTATTTTACCACAATAAAGAGGCCCAACCCTAAGCTGTATTTTGGCCAAGAATTTTCGTTCTACAAATATGGTAGCTGCTGCAATAAGGGCAGCAAATCCAAATCCTGGAAATGCGACGACATGGAAGAATGTTGTGTGAAGTAGCGACTTGATTATAGGTAAAGTACTTGATGGATCGGCCATCCATGTCAGGGCCAGATATGGCGTCATTAGGTGATGATCAACAATGGGTAATTTGATGTAAAATAGTATGATAAAGACAATTGGAAGCCCAATAAGCGAGACTAGCAGTAGAATCCAGAATATTATATCAAATAGCGAACCAACGAATCTGCTTAGTCTAAACTGTGGTGCAATTGTTGACATTTATCGATCTGCCTCCACAGGCCAATAATTAAGTCCCCAATAAACTGCTGGCATGTTTCCTAGCAGCTCTCCTTTTAACAAGTATGGCATACAAATCAAATTTCTAAATGAGCCTACACTAATCTTAACTCTGTACGGTTCTGGTCTGTTGTTTGACACTATGTAATATCCAAGTGACCCTCTGCCAGATTCTACTCTTTTGTACACTTCGTCATTTCCACCTTTTGGGTTTGGTTTTAGTTTTGTACGTACAGAGCCTGACTTTGGCATCTTTCTTATTGCATCCCTAATTATTCTACAACTTTCAAACATCTCAAGATACGGAATGTAAGATCTTGCGTAAGAATCGCCTTCCTTTCTTACTACAGTTTCAAAATCCAAATTTTCATAGACATCATACGGTTCCTTCTTTCGTATATCAAAGTCCACACCTGATGCTCTTAGAACAGAACCGGTTGTGCCAAGCCTTATTGCGTCCGTTCTTGACAATATGCCCGTTCCTTCCGTTCTGCTTATTAAAAGCGGATTTTTGTAAAATATAGGTTGATACTCCTTCAATCTCTTTTCAAAATAGTCAACTTGTCTGAGGCATCTTTCTTCAAAATTAGCAGGCAAATCATTTCGTACTCCACCTGGCACAAGATATGCATGAGTTACCCTCGCACCAGACATTGCCTCCAAAAGATCAATGAATAGCTCACGATCTCCTGCTGGCCACATGAACATTGTAGAGTGACCCAAGAAGATGCCATAGATTGCAAGCCAGTAAAGTGTATAGATACACCTATTGAGCTCAGATGCTATGACTCGAATGTATTTTGCTCTCTCTGGAACTTCAATTCCCAACAGTTCCTCAACAGCTAGACAATACGGATACAAAATATTGCATGAATCGTGAATCACTGGTCTTTCCAAGTGCGGAATGTTTTGAATGTAATTTCTATACTCTGCCATTTTTTCCTCACCTCTATGGACATACCCTGGATCTGGATCACATGAAACAATATAGTCCCCATCCACCTTTATGATAAGTCTCATATGACCTGAACCTGGATGTTGCGGTCCAACGTTGAGCGTCATTATTCTATCATCTACTTTTTCAAGTTGGATTCCTGGAGGCAGAGGTGTTGTCATCTTATCTTCCCTTTATCTTGAAATCTTTTCTAAATGGAGGAATGTCCGCCCAATCCTCTGGCAAAAGCAGCCTTCTATTATCTGGATGACCTTCAAAGTACACGCCAAACATTTCAAAACATTCTCTTTCATGAAATTCAACGCTGTAAAAAACCTCTCTTAGCGATGTCATTCGTGTACTGTCTTTTCCTGGATTCGGAATTTCCTCTCTAGGTACGCGAGTAGCAAGTGTTAGAATCTGAGCAGCCAAGTTGTCATCTGTATAAGACCCAAGATGATACACGACTTCAATTTCTTTTGAATCTGGGTAATCTACACCGGCAACTGATTCAGCATGATCATATCCTAATTCATCACGGATAAAAAAGGCTACATCTAAGATATCTTCTTTCTTTGTAGAAACTCTAATTCTGTTTGATCTTACATAATCTACGTTTACCTTTGAACCAAATTTTGAAGCGATTTTATCAGAAATAGACTTTTCAAATTGAGGTATTGGTCTAGGGTTAATGGGGGAGTCTGGAGAGAAATCGATGCCTTTTTCTTCATAAAATTTTTTTGTTTCTTCCTTGGATAAAGACCCAATATCTTCAGAAGATGTCGCCGCAGTCTCACTGGGCTGTCCGTCCTTTTCATTTTCTGAGCTCATTTTTATGCGCCTTTCATCCGTTTAATTTTTTCTTGAAGCAACATGCATCCTTGGATGAGAGTTTCTGGCCTTGGAGGACAGCCTGGAACATAGACATCTACTGGAAGCACACCGTCAATGCCAGGAAGTACGTTGTATGAATCAAAGTACAAGCCTCCAGTAATTGCACATGCGCCCATAGCTATTACGTATTTGGGATCAGGCATTTGATCATAGACCATTCTTAATCTGGGAGCCATCTTCCTTGTGATAGTCCCCATTACTACGATTAGATCACATTGTCTGAGAGAGCCAAATGCCTCTATGATTCCAAACCGTTCCACGTCATATCTAGGACTAGAGGCAGCGCCAAATTCTACGCTACAGCACGCAGTTTCAAGATGCACCGGCCATAACGACCAAATTCTACCCCAATTTATGGCATAATCCAGAGGTTTGCCAATGGCTTTCACAAGTACTTCTCCTAGTTTTCCTACTAGCACGTTAGTGGCATGTGGTACTGTTTCCTGATTGAAGAATTCTTTTAGCATGTCTCTTTCCTACCTAGGATTCGTTCAATATTTGATTTAAAAGTTACCAAACGTTTTTCCTCCCTGCTTGATACAAAGCATAGGCAAAAGCTGCAAACATTATCCCAAGAAAAGCAATAATTGGAAGAGTTGCCACTTTTGGCAAACCTATGATACTGCTGCCCCATGCATATAGAAAAATCGACATTACATCAAAGACAACAAACATCAAGACATAGGAATAATATTGCATCATGAAGTGTGTACGTCCTTCTTCTTTTGGAACTTGACCTGATTCCATAGGAAGAAACTTTACTGGACTGCTAGTTTTTCTAGGTGCAATCATTCTAGAAAGAATCAAAGCCGGACCTGTTGCTACGACTGCAAATCCAAACATTAGTAAAACTGGACTAAAACTACTCGCAGTTTCTCCTACCAAAGTAGCTAACAAGCCAATCGGAGAGTATAAAAATCTATGCACATTCTGCGATCATTATTTTAATTTGAAATGAATTTTTCATCAATTTTCTACAGATTAATTAATAATCTCTATTAATTAATCGGATAAAATTTTCTAAAAAATTAAGCAATTGAATTCTTGAAAATGATTGATATATGACTATGATGGAACTCTTCGTATGGTAAACGTTGGAGACAGAGCACCATCTTTTACGTTGGTAGACACAGACCTTAAGATGCAAAGTCTAGACGATTTTAAAGGAAAGAAAGTGGTTCTTTCGTTTTTTGTTGCTGCAAGTTCTCCAGTATGCACCAAAGAAATGTGCACCTTCAGAGACAGTTGGGATGAGATCTCAAAACTTGGCACACAAGTAATTGGCATAAGCAATGATGGACCGTTTGCCAATAAGGCATTTGCAGAAATGCATCATCTCAATTTTCCTGTGCTTGGAGATTACAAAAGCCAAACTATCCGAGACTATGAAATACTAATGCCTGATTTGTTACATGTCAAAGGATACGATGCAGCTAAACGATCTGTCTTTATTGTAGACGAGAAAGGCACTGTTGTGTACAAGTGGGTTTCTGATAATCCCCTGATAGAACCAAACTACCAAGAGATAATTGATTTCCTAAAGAAAGGAAAATAATTTCTCCTTAATTTTATTTTCTGATTTTTAATAATGTATTATTCTATTTCTGCAAGAACGTCATTTTTTGCAACCGATGCCCCTTGTTTTACTTTCAGGGATTTTATCATACCGTCCTTGTGTGATTTAATTGAAACCTGCATCTTCATGGACTCTAAAACGCACACTATGTCACCTTTCTTTACATTATCACCTTGTGATACATTTATCGAAACAATTCTTCCAGGAATTTGGCTTTTCAAACTCACTTGAGAATCAGTAGCTGACTCTATACCAGAATTTTTGTAAACTACCTTGTCTAGATCTGGATGTTTGTTAAAAGTTAATTTGACGCCATCTACCACCATTGTAATCTTGGATGTACTATTTTCCAGATATTTTGTAATATGAAATGAATTATCTAGCATAAATTCGATTTTATCATGACCCATGTTTAGAATCTTTAGATTGTGTTCACTATTTCCAATTTTTATAATAAATTCAGTATTTCCAAGAGACTTGACTATTGCACCCTCTAGAGTTTCGCCGGTATTTTCAAGTTTGAACTTCATTTCTAATTCCTACCCAATTGCGTTTTCCAGCCAAGACCGTGTTCCTTATGTGATCTTATTCTATTTTTTAGAAATTCAGAGTGTATTAGTGTAGCAGCTAGGGCAATGTCAGATTTTTGCGACACTTCTTTTTTAATATCATCACGCAATCTGTCAAGAATCTTGAATCTTTCAAGGAAATTAGTTGATAGATCTCCTGAAATGAATTCTTTACTATCAAGTATGGTCCTATAGAGCGGAATTGCAGTTTCCACTCCTTCAATGTAAAAGTCAGAAAGCGAAGTTTGCATTCTTTGTCTTGCCTCCTCAAAGTTTTGTCCCCATATGATAAGTTTTCCCATCAATGAATCATAATATGGCGAGACAGTGCATCCTGGATATAGGTAAGTGTCCACCCTAACTCCCGGACCTGATGGGATGTTTACATCGTAAATCCTTCCTGTGGATGGAGCAAAGTCAAGAAATGTGTCTTCTGCATTTATTCTACATTCTATTGCACAACCATTTATCTTCAGGTCTTTTTGTTTGAATGGCATTTCTTTTCCATTTGCAATATCGATCTGCAACTTTACAAGATCAAGCCCCGAAACAAACTCGGTTACTGGGTGTTCCACTTGAAGTCTGGCATTTATTTCTATGAAATAGAATGTACCATCATCCAGTCTAAGAAACTCTGCAGTACCAGCATTATGATAATCCACAGCAACTGCAGCATTTACCGCTAGCTGGCCTATTTCGTCACGGGTCCTTTGATCAACCACTGGAGATGGCGACATTTCGATTAATTTTTGATGTCGTCTCTGAATAGAGCACTCTCTTTCAAAAATATGTACCGCGTTTCCTTGTTTATCTCTAGCTAATTGAAATTCAATATGCCTTATTTTTGGCAAAAACTTTTCAACAAAAAGTGCAGACTTGCCAAATGCAGCTTTTGATTCACCTGATGCAAGTTCAAATGCCTGTTTGAGTTCCTTGTCATCATGTACAAGTCTAATTCCCCTGCCTCCACCGCCAAATACGGATTTGAGCATAACTGGGTACCCTATATCATGTGCTATGTCAAGAGCTTTTTCTACCTCCTCAACAATTCCAGTGCTGCCTGGAACAGTTGGCACTTTTGCTTTTGCCATTGCTACTTTACATAACATCTTGTCTCCACAAAGCCTCATTGATTTTCCAGAAGGTCCTATGAAGTTGAGTTTCTTTTTTTCACAAAGATCGGCAAAGTCAGCATTTTCTGAGAGAAATCCATATCCTGGATGAATTGCATCGGCTCCACATCTTAATGCCGTCTCAGATATCTTTTCCATGTTAAGATAGCTCTGTGCTGGAGAGGGAGGACCTATGTGATATGACTCGGAGGCCATCTTAACATGTTTTGAATTTACGTCTTCATCAGAATAGACTGCGACTGATTTTATTCCTAGAGCATTACATGTTTTTATTACACGGATGGCAATTTCTCCCCTGTTTGCGATAAGGATTTTTTCTATCATATCAAAATCAGAGATTTATGTTTCCGTGTTTACGTGGGATTCTTCGCTCTCTTTTATTTGCAAGGGCTTCTAAAGCACGAATGATGGCAGGCCTAGTTTCAGCTGGATCAATCACCGTATCAATAGTACCATAGGATGCAGCTACATAGGGGTTTGCAAATTTTTCAGTAAAATTATCAACAAGTTGCTTTTTTAGTGCTACGGGATCCTTTGCAGTCTCAATCTCCTTTCTGTTCATAATTCTTACTGCTGCTTCTGAGCCCAATACTGCGATTTGAGCTGTTGGCCATGCATAATTCATATCAGTACTCAGGTTCTTGCTGCCCATCGCAATGTAAGCTCCTCCATAGGCTTTTCCAATAATAATAGTGATTTTAGGTACTGTTGCTTCACAATATGCATACAAGAGTTTGCTTCCATGTCTGATTATACCGCCATGTTCTTGTTGGGTTCCAGGCATGTATCCTGGGGTATCAACAAGAGTAACAATTGGAATGTTGTAACAATCGCAAAGTCTAACAAATCTTGACGCCTTGTTTGATGAATCAATATCTAGTGCTCCTGCCAATACCATGGGCTGATTTGCTACAATTCCCACAGTTCTTCCATGCAGTCTGCCAAATCCCACAATGACGTTTTGTGCAAACAGTTCGTGAATCTCAAAGAATTGATGATCATCAACAATTGAATGTATGATTTCTTTCATGTCATAAGGTTGCAATGGATTTTCAGGAACTATGTTGATCAGATTATTATCAAGTCTGTTTGGATCATCGCCGGTATCTACTACAGGCGGCTCTTCAGTGTTGTTTTGAGGCATGTATGACAATATAGACTTGACAATGTCCATGCAGTGGTATTCATTCTTGGCAACAAAGTGAGAAACACCACTAATTTTTCCATGTGACATTGCACCTCCAAGTTCGTCAAATGAGACCTCTTCTCCAAGAACAGTCTTGACTACTTCGGGACCAGTTACAAACATGGTTGCAATCTTGTCTACCATTATAACAAAATCTGTCATGGCAGGAGAATATACTGCTCCACCAGCAGATGGACCTACACTGCAAGTAATTTGTGGAACTACACCAGATGCAAGTTGATTATGATAGAATATACGGGCAAATCCATCAAGACTTAGAATGCCTTCTTGAATTCTAGCGCCTCCTGAATCTATTATTCCGATTATTGGGCACCCTGCACGTGTTGCATGTTCCATGACTTTGGTAATTTTTTTGGCCCCCATCTCGCTTAATGTTCCGCCAAGAACTGTAAAATCATATGCAAAAAGGAAAACTTTACGATCATTTATTGTTCCATAACCAGTCAGTACACCGTCTCCAAAGAATTTTTTATTTTGCATATCAAATTCGTAATAATGATGTGTCACAAGAGCATCTATCTCCGTGAAACTGCCTTCGTCAAGCAAAAGATCCACTCTCTCTCTTGCAGTAAGCTTACCTTTTTCATGCTGAGATTGAATTTTTTCTTCCCCACCACTCTGTTCTGCTTGTCGCTTCTTCTGCAAAAAATTTTTCAATTTTTCAGAGTGCATGTTTCGAATTAGAAGCGACTTCCAACCTATATTAATTTACTCAGGTTTAACTTCTCTAATTCCGTCACGACCGCCTTTTGCATTTCTAAAAACGTTCATTCCAATATGATAGTTCTCCCACAAAGACTCCAAGACCTGTAATTGTTCAGCCATTTCTTGCATGATCTCTTGGCTCGTATTTGGATCGGATTGTAGTTTTCTGGCCTTTTCTCTAGTCTCTGCAAGTAAGACTTCAAGTCCTACTTCATAATTTGATTCACCATGGAATACCGGATCAACTGGGGTAATCTTCGTGGTCCCTTCTGACATTGATAACACTCTATGGAGGGTAAATTTTAACTTTTTACTCTTGACTATTTATCAAAGCATTGGTCAACTAATTCAATCTTTTATATTCAAAAGTGGAAAGTGGTTTGAAATGGCCTTTTGATAGAGAACAAAAACTTCCTTTTTCTCGTAACATTTTTTGCATATACACACCTGTGAAACTTTGTTTCTGTCACAGTCATCGGTGAATTCACATTGTTGACATCCTGCTTGCCCACTACAGATAACACATTTTAGATCTACAACCTCAGCACATGCCTGATGTTTGACTCCTACTCCTTTTGCCCACAAGGCAATTTCATTTACTTCTATCTTCTTCTTACAAACTATACAAGTTCCTGGAAACTTCATAGGCATAGTACGCCAGCTCATTTTATCATAGTCAACTCCTTTTGGATTATTTCATTTTCGGCATCATTGAAATCCATTACTAATGTCTTGTTTTTGATGCACATCAAAATATATGGAAGATAAAAAGTTGCAAAAACACTTCGCGAAACATGCATGCGTTTTGCTAGATTTGCTTCAAGTTCCTTTATTGCTTTACCATCCCATCTCAATCGAGTTATTAGAGGCCAAGGAAGATTATATTGTGAATATCTAATCGGAATATCATTCCTGTAAAGTCTAACAAGAATTGAATCCAGATATCGCAATAGTCTCCACTGCTGCTCTCTCATTATTTTTCCATAAAGCATGTCAGCTTCTGATATTACATCTAACATCTCCTGCATGTCTTCTTTTGAGAGCGAGCTTGTTATTACGCTTGAATAAAATGCGCCAATCTTTTCACGCGGGTCAATCCTTAAAGAATAAAGTATCATCATTGCTTCCTTGGATGATTTTGCTTTGAAAAATGAGTTTATCGCAGATTCTATATCTGTTGTTTCAAAAGATTTTTCGGTTTGTGGTTCAAATCCAGATACAAGGGCCTGAGAAGAATTTAGAATGGATCTAATATCGCCTCTTGAATCAAGAACTAATTTTATCATGGTCCCAATCTTAAGGGAAGCGCCTTCCCGTCTCAAAATCTCCTCTAGATAAAATCGCAAAAGCCTAGGTGGAATAGGCCTCATTCTTATTGTTGTTGTAGTTTTCTTAATGTCCTTCATTTTATCAGAATTATCATAGTTTGCAGCCAAGATTATTGGAACTGTGGGTTCCTTTAGAATATCTACAAGTGCGCTCACCCCTCCAAAATCTGATCTTCCGTGAATTCCATCCACTTCATCCACAAAGATCATCATGGCTTTGCCAAGAACGCTAGTATTTCCCAGAACCGGGTTAAGTATTTCTTGTATGCGTTGTTTATTTCGTATATCGCTTGCATTGAGGCTTATCAAATCATATCCAAATTGTTTAGCACAAAGCATGACCAGAGTAGTCTTTCCAATTCCCGGAGGCCCAACCAAGAGTAGTGGTTTTGTTCCCTTGATCCACTTGGCAATCCATTTGACAAATGATTCCTTTGCTTCCTCATTGCCAATCATTTCAAGAAGATTTTTTGGCCTATATTTTTCAGACCACATCATTTTCTATCACTTGGGTAGTTTTGAATCAAATTCTGACCAAAGTTTTTGCTTTTGGAGTTGGTTAAACCAGAATGAATTATAATGTTCCACAGTAAGAAATAAAAATTCAAGAAAATCCCTATACAAAAAGTTTTCAGGTAAGAGTTCCAAAGCCAGTCTTGCTTCACTTAGATACAGTTCGCCCTTTTTCATTGTAAATTCAAATCCTTTTTGCACATCATTTGTCATGATTGTATAATATAGTGGCCAAGAGGGAACTTTAACAAACTTGTTCTTTATCGAGTCTTCGATCTCGTTACCACACCCAACTGACTCTGCCGCTTTTGCCATTCCCAGATAGAAGATTTCGCCCAGCGGAAGGCGCGCAAGTGCCATGTTCTTTCCTGCAGTACCCATGACGGCTCTGTATTTTTTATAGCATTCAATCATGGATTCATCGGTTATGCCCTTTGGTTTCATTTTCAGTTTAAAATCAACATACTGACCTATTCTTGCATCTTTGAATCCTCGTTCAAATTCTTCCAATACCTGCTGTCCCCCGCTTCCAATCTTGGCTCTAGCAAGTTGCAGAATGTATGGATTCATTAGCTTATAGTCATCAAGATATTCTACATCCTCGTCTTTGTCCATTATCCTATCCATTGGTTCACTTAGATCTATTGCAATAATGTGACCATCTATGATGTCAGTTTTCTTTTTGGCGTCATTTGTATCCCCAAAGTACTGCGATGAGGCATCATACAGAGCGCTAAAGACTGGAAACGTCATTTTAACAAAATTGGAATTGAGAATTCGAGTCACCCTATCAAGCAAGGTATCATAGTCTTCAAGCCTCTTTTTGACAGAATCTATTTGGGATTTCTCCAGAGTTATCTCGCTTGAACCTACTTCAGCGGCAAATTTTTCTTGAGTTTCGTTAGGAGTATTGTCAAACTTTATTTGCCTCAATAGGTCTTCGGCAAACCTCTTTGTAAATTTTGGAAGTTCGTCCTCCGCTTCTTTTTTGTACTTGTCAAATTGTCTATAACCCTTACTTTTGAATAAAGCCTGTTTTACTATATCCTTTCCCGGTTTTGTGGACATCAAAGCCTCCTTGCTAAAAATTGATTCGTCTTTGCTGCTCACACATTGGCACAACTTCTTTTGCTATTTATGCATTGAGATATTTTTCTTGTTACTTGAAATAAATTAGGATCGAGGATAAAAAATCCGTGGAAAAAATTGAGATTTTAAAGCAAGCTGCAAAGAGAGTTTATGAGAATGTCAAGCATCTTCCCGGAACAGAAGAATCTGCTGGAGATTTTGGCAGAGGTGCTGGTGGAGACATATCGCGACGAATAGACATAGTAGCAGAAAAAACAGTTTTGGACTACCTAAGGGAGATCAAGTTTTCATGCATAGTTCTTGGCGAAGAATGCGGTAGAGTTGAACTTTCAAAAGATCCAGAGGGTTTCATAATAATGGATGCCGTTGATGGATCTACAAATGCAGTAAGAGGAATTCCCTTTTCGTGTTGTTCTCTTGCATTTGCCACAAAGGATAATCTTAGCTCTATTACTGATGCAGCAATCATTGATTTGTATACTGGGGATATGTATTCTGCATCAAGGGACAAAGGGGCTTTTATGAATGGAAAAAAAATTACAGTCCACAAGAAAAAGCCACTTTACTTTGTGGTAGGAGTTGATTTGTCTGGAATATCGCCAGACTCGCTGCAGAAACTAGCCCCCATCATTTCGGCATCTAACCACATCCGACATTTTGGTGCTGTTGCACTAGAGCTTGCAATATTTGCCCGCGGTCTGGTAGACCTGTTTGTAGACCTCAGAGAAAAGCTGCGAATTACAGATATTGCTGCTGGATACCTTATAGCATTAGAGGCAGGTGGAATCATAGTTGATAAAAACGCAAATCCACTTGATTCAGATCTTGGCTATGACCAAAGAATTTCTTTTATCGCTGCAGCCAGTCAGGAAATTCTCAATGAAACTCTTGAGAAATTGCATTTGCCAAACTGACTATAATAAAACACTGGTAACTGATTCTTAATGTAAAAAGTGTAAGCGCCCTTGGCGGGATTTGAACTCGCGTCGAGGCCGTGACAGGGCCCCATTCTAGACCGGGCTATACAAGGATTGGATTTTACCCCACATCCTCTCTATACTACAAGGGCGTTGAAATATTGTGAACAAAAATCTGAGTTTAAAGCTTTCTTTTCATCTAAAAATTTTGTAAAAGACTAAATTATACACAACTATGACATTTCGCGTGGGTTCGTAGCTCAGCCAGGTAGAGTACCGGACTTTTAATCCGGCTGTCCGGGGTCCGAATCCCCGCGAACCCGCCTTTTCACAGATTCTTTTTTGATACTCAAAAGACAGCTGCAAGGCACGACATCCAACTTTTTGTAGGTAGTCTTGCTTGAAAAATATCAAATCATCAGGCTTCAAGATTACAATTGATGAGGTAAAGCCTGTCTCAGAAGACACACTTGAACTATTTTATTCCTGAATTAAGGCAGCCAAGACCCGTCGTGGCATGGATGGCAACCTCAGGAGATTCCTGACAGATACATGCTCTGAGATCCTGCACGGCGACTACAAACAGAGGGTTCAGGAATTTGCAAAAATGGCAAAAGACGATCAGGACAAGGCAGTAGGGATTGTCATGATACATAAAGGAGGCTTCTGGAGCACACCGCACTTGACAAGACAGATCCATTCTACCTCAACCCGGCAACCATTCCAAACAAGATAAAGGCGATAAAGAAGCTTCTTGACATGAACGACCTAGGCCTTGGATGAAACAGAATCTACTCTCTATATCCAGAGCGCGACAACACGCATAGCGGGCGCGGATACACACGGTAGAGTTACAAAAGATGCTATACTCGTATGATATCGGTACTGACTTTATCATACTTGCATCAAGCTCGGGCGGGTTTCGTGTAGGTGCATGAGATGACCAAAAGTAGGCAAACATCCCTACCAGATACAAAGTGGATGAGACCTACAAGACAGAGCTTGAGGATGACGATATCCAAAAGGCAGGATGGTATGCGGTGCGATGGCAATCTACAAGGGTACTCTGCATGAGTATGTCACATTGATATCGATTGAAGCATGGAACAAGCTACAGGAATACAAGAGGGATCATTGATACAAAATCCGACCTCCGATTTTTTTTATAACATGTGAGGCATTTTTATCACAAATGTAGAAGGCAACTTCACTTCTATTGTCCATCCATGTTGTTCTAACAGATTTTTACAGGTAGGTAATCCAAGGCCAGTTCCAGATCTTTTTGTTGTAAACAATGGTTCAAAAATTTGTGGCAATATGGTAGAAGGTATTCCCGGTCCAGAATCTGAAATTTCTATTACATCATAACCAATTTTCTTTGTGCTCTTTATGGTGATTTCCCCTTTACTAGTATCAATTGCCTGAATTGCATTATTAATCATGTTTTCAAAAACAACTTCTAGTTTTATCTTATCACAGTACACCAGCAGATCATCTTTTGGCATGTTGATCTTAATATTGTCAGACACAGTGATTTTATCAAGACAGGATCTCAGAATCTCCAATAATGAACAAGATTCCTTTTTTATATCAGAAGATCTGACAAAATTCAGTATGTCATCAATTTGATATGATATACGTGAAGTGGATTTATCAATCATATTTAATAATGATAGTTCTTTCTCATCTTTACCTTGATTACGGATTTTTAACAATTCTATAGCATTGTGGATTACAGTTAATGGATTTCTTATGTCATGTGTAAATCTCGAGGTTAACTCACCTATTGTCATAAGCCTTTTAGCTTTTTCTGTCTCAAGTTCTTCCCTGGTAGCATAAATCTCTGTCATGTCCCTTAAGGAAACT
>JBOGRA010000031.1:0-15971 GCA_050749325.1 Nitrosotalea sp.
ATTTTATTCATCATTACAGGAAGTCTCTTCTTGTGATACAAAATTCCAATTGCCAGTAACAATAGGTTTGAACTAAAAATAGGAATTGCCCAAAACCCTAATTCAAATTTTTGAGAAAGATTCCTCGAATCTGAATTAATTTGTTCGTATATAATTATGGAGACTGTCAAGACTGCAAGAAAGAAAATAAGTGAAATTAATTTAAGATTTGACTTAGGTTCTTCCAAGGCTATTAATACTTTCAAGATTAGCTTAAAACTCTATCCAACAAATTATTTCATCCATAAACGAATATGTGTTTTCCTTGTTTCCAAACCCTTCAAAGTTGATGACATCTGCACCACTTCTTCGGAAGTATATTCACGGACAAGCCATGTTTCAATTGAACACCTGCTCTAACTAGATGCTTACACTTTTCCGTAACATAGTCTTCTATTATTTCCTGTAATGCGGACTCCAATTATAATAACCCATATGCCGTTATCATAGATTCGATGTTTGCTTTACACTAAGCCAAAAAGTCATTAAACTAGTATCGATAATGGTCTTTAGTAGCCTCACCTGCAATACTTCCCAAAGACTAAACATCATCTATTACATACTACTATACACCACTATTCTACCCGTGTCTGTAAATTTGATAATGTTTTTTAAACCCGTTATAGAGCTCTGAAATGTTGTCAGAGCAAGAAACTAAGGAGAAATGGGGCGTTGCCCACATATACAGTAGTTATAACAATACTATTGTTCATATCACAGATGTTTCTGGCGCCGAGACAGTAGCCATCAGTTCTGGTGGAAGACATGTAAATGCAGACAGGTATGAATCATCGCCTTATGCTGCAATGAAATCCACTGCAGCAGTAGTAGGGGCGGCTCATGACAAAGGTTTCACAGGACTTCACATCAGGGTAAGAGCTGTTGGTGGAGTGGGATCGAGAGTTCCAGGACCTGGAGCACAGGCTGCAATCAGAGCACTGGCAAGAGGTGGATTTAAGATCGGCAGAATTGATGACGTAACACCTATTCCTCATGATACAACCCGTAAGAAGGGCGGTAAAAGAGGAAGAAGAGTCTAGACTTCGGTTAGTTTTATCTTTACTTTTACATTTTTGCTTTCAAAAAAGTTTGTCATGAAACTGACAAATTTTTCTTCATATGCCTTTCCTTTAGATGCCTTGATTTTGTCATCAAGTTTTAGTTGCATCGCAGACAAGAGTTCCTCTTTTATCAATATCTTAAAAAAGGCCCAGCCAAATCTATCCATGGGCTCGCTAATAAGAAATCCATCATGTATTTCACAAAGCATCTCCAAGTTATCCATTGCAGAAGAAATCAGCTCAATGTCTGTTTCATATTTTGTACTTGCAATTTCTAAGATGGTTGGCCTGTTATTCATCAAGTTTCCCAGCCAAAGTACACAGAAAGAGCCATCTTACATTTCCATCGTGATTGCACAATTATAAAATTTGAGTTATTGACATAAATAAACTAAGGATTTTCAGATGGAGCGCCTTGGTTATCTATGTCAGTTTCTTCCTTTAATTCGGCAGTGTCTCCTTTTAATTTGTCTGACCATGATACCAACTTGCCATCCTGTTCAACTTTTATTGTAGTTTGCACCTTAACTCTAATTCCAATTGACCTAAAAAGTGTAAGCAGTTTTCCTCCATCAATAATTTCATTAACTTCACCAGACTGTAGCAACTCTGCAAGTTTTTCCACCACCAATCTGGTCTCTTCTGGGAATTGCACCTCTGCATTTTCAAGAACTTCCAGCCCCCGGTAGCCAAGCTTCTTGACAACAATCTCTCGTGGCGATACAGAAGTGACCGGCTGATTTGTCTTTGATTCCTCAACTTTTTGTTTTTGGGAGATGTTTTTTTGCATCTCAAGTAGCCGTTTTGCCTTCAAAAATTCTAGTTCTTTGTCTTCCTCTGTCATCCCTTGATTACCCCTATAGGAACAAGTTTAGCTACTTTTGTTGCTATTCCCATCTCATGAGACACATTTGCCACAGCATCCACATCCTTGTATGCTTCAGGTGTCTCCTCTACAACGCCTTCCCTTGTAAGAGCCTTTATGAAAATTCCTTTGTCGCCAAGAGATTTTTGAACTTGACTCTCAGTGAAACTGCGCCTTGCAGCTGATCGTGACATCATTCTTCCTGCACCATGAGCAGTAGAACCAAAGCTCAGGTCCATTGAACCCGGTTTTCCCAAAAGAATCCAACTACCTGTACCCATGGAGCCTGGAATAAAGACCGGTTGTCCCAAGTCTCGATATTTCATCGGTATCTCATCTCTGCCTTTTGGAAATGCTCTTGTTGCACCTTTCCTATGAACCACCACTGATCGTAGCTCGCCATCAATTTTGTGTTTTTCAACCTTTGCAATATTATGAGCCACGTCATAGATTAGTTTCATATCCAAGTCTGCCTCTGTTTGCTCAAAGACCCGCTCAAACGCCTTTCTTGTCCAGTGTGTAATCATCTGCCTATTGCTCCAAGCAAAGTTCAATGCTGCAAACATTGCTTTTCTGTAAGATTCACCTTCCTCAGAGGAGTTTGGTACGCAGGCAAGTTCTCTATCGACTAGATGTATATTGTATTTTTGAAGTGTCTGTTCAGATGTTCTAAGATAATCACTACAAACCTGATGCCCAAATCCTCTCGAACCGCAGTGAATTAGCACCGTAATTTGTCCTTCATTATAAATTCCCATTCTGTTTGCAGCTTCTTTATCATGAATCTGATCAACACGCTGGACCTCAAGAAAGTGATTTCCTGAACCAAGGCTGCCAAGTTGCGGAGCGCCTCGTTTGCGTGCAGTTTGTGACACTCTACTTGGGTCTGCATTTTTTATTTGACCATTTTCTTCACATACATCAGCATCATCTTTTGAGCCATATCCATTATCTACCGCCCATTGCACTCCACGTACAAGAACCTCATCAAGATCTGAAGGGCTCAACTTTACAGCTCCCTTTGAGCCAACCCCTGAAGGTATAGATTTGAAAAGCTCAAGTACGAGTTCCTTTAGTTTGGGTCTTACATCTTTTTCGTCAAGATTTGTCCTTACCAGTCTTACACCGCAGTTTGATACCACAATACCATTTGCTATGAAATTATGGTTGTGATCATCAATAGTAAGATCGTATACATAGCCGTTGTAATCCACTTTTTCTATGTTTGTAATCTGATCCCACCCGTACACGCCGCCACCAATTGAAGTTTCTTCCATAAACTCATTGAAGCGTATGACATTCCAAACCCTTGCAGATTTTCTCTCAGACCATATCGAGTGTTCTATAAAACTTGAAGTAAAATACTCGCCAGTCAGCATGGCTAAAATCTGTCCAGAACTTGATCCATTTGAATACATTTCACGTGCTGTTTCTCTTGCATTTTCTCGCTGTTCCCTTATGTTATTGGTAAAGCGAAGATACAATGAAGCCATACTTGCTAGGACTTCCTTTTCCTTGCTGTAGACATATCCTACAGTACTCAGAAATCTGAGCATGTTTTCTGCATTAGATTCTATTCCCAGGCGAACCGCCTTTGTCGTACCGTTCTTGCCACTATATGTATAGCCATCCACCAACGTCGGTTCTGAGGTCTTTACACCAAGGGATTCGAGGATTTCTTTTAGGTCATTAACTATCTCAAATGCATTGTCTAACAAAGTATCCAGTTTACTTACGCTAAAGTTTGGCATGTTGAAATTGTATCCATTATTAGACACGGGTTTAGAAAGTTCACCTCCAAAATACGCAGCAACAAAAAGCCTCTTTTGCCACTGCTTGAGTGATTTTATCCACGGTGGTATTCTGTACCTTTGTGCAGATCTATTCCCTATAGGGATGCCCATCGAGTGAAGGATAACTCTGAACCCTTTGGAGGTTATCTTTAGTGAGTGCTCTACCGTTTGGAAAGAAGCTTTGCCATAATGTGTATTTATCTTGTGACTCCTTTCTCTAGAAATTATAATGGAGCGTATTCCAAGCGAATTCAAATCATTCTTTATTGATTTTAGATCCTCCGGCTTTCCATAAATTGAGACATACTTGTTTCCTTGAGGTACTGTTCCGTCGCTCAGTATTATGCCTAACAGCTTGAGTATCTTAGGAAGTTTGCTGCTGGTTGTCTTTAGTTCTACGAGTCCTAGATTGTTCAAATATCTTAAAACCTGCGATTTGGCGTTTCCTTTTTCAGTTATACCCAATTCTGCCATTGTCTTGTTTATGTCCCTTAAGCTGTATATGACGGCCTCAGTTGGTTCCGAGCACTCCAATCCTTCAAATCCGTGTGAGACCAATCTAGCCCCAATTGATACAAGGCCTGCATCTGTCATGCCTCTATCAGTAAGCAAGGGATGGTCAGTGGTGACTAAAAGTTCTCTTCCAAACTTTGTGGTTATTTTTAGTATAGTGCCGTTATGTTTCTTTTTTAGTATTAGAACAGGCTCTGTCTTTATGGTCGATTTACTTTCTGCGTCAAATGATAATGTAGTATCATGGTCTGCGATCTCAACTATGCGCTTCCAACTTCCGTCTTCTTTATAGACTCTAGTAGATGGATGAAGGCAGTTTATATCATAACCTACTCCCCCAGGACTTATCATTCCTTCTTCTGCATCCATGGCAGCCACCCCACCAACTGGAAAGCCATATCCCTCGTGTCCATCAGGGAGTACCACTACGTGTTTTACAACTCCCGGTAATGTAGAGACGTTTATAGCTTGGGTTATAGTCCTGTCAGTTAGCATTTTTTGCAATAATCCTTCATCTGCATAGATTGTGACCGGAACCTTCATCCCTCTAGAAGCATCTGCCTCTATACGATATTCCATATTTCCTATTTTTTTTGGAATTAACGAAGTCATTTCTTTCTGCGAAAAAGGATATTTGGACACAATTTAAATCATGAGTAAGACATTGGTTTTCAATTTCTATTTTATCAGCTTCGTACTATGTCTATAAAGATCATGTAATTTTTTGCCATCAAGGGAAGAGTCCTCACCCTCATGATTGTCTAACTGGGTTGACGCTATCCATGTCTTTTTTCCCTTCTTTTTTGATGGTATCCATGTACTCATGTTTTGATATCAGTATAAAAGATTTAGTGGTGTAAAATGAATGAGAGTTTGGTTTGCGCCTTCTTCAAGTAGATTTATTTTGCTAGTATGGTTTACTCCAGATATGCCAATTCTGCCAATCGATGCAGGACGTTATGGAACAGACGCCATGAAGGAAATTTTCAATGATCAAAAAAAGATCTCGTATCAGCTAGAGATCGAGGCATCTGTAGCTCAATCACAATCAGAGATAGGAATGATACCAAAAAGTGCGGCACAAAATATTGCACAGATGGCAAGATCTGGAAAAATAACCACAAAAAGAGTGAAACAGTTGGAGACAAAAAGTGATCACGACACTGCAGCTTTAGTAGAGGCCCTCAGTGAGATATGCAAATCTTCTGCAAGACCTTGGATTCATTATGGTTTGACAAGCAATGATCTTGTTGATACCAGTAATTCTTTGCAGATAAGAGATGCCTTTCACATAATAGAATCCAAGATAGCAAAACTTGCAATTATTTTAGCAGAATTAGCAGTAAAATACAAGGAAATACCTGCAGTAGGAAGAACTCATGGTCAACACGCAAGCATAATTTCATTTGGTTTAAAATTTGCAAATCCTGCACTTGAGATGGCGAAACACATTGAAAGAATTGAAGAAATAAAGAAACGAATTTTAATTTGTAAGACTTTGGGCGTGGTTGGAACAGGCTCTTTCATGGGAGTAAAGGCTTTGGAAGTCCAAAAAAGAGTTGCAAGAAAACTTGGCTTGTTTCCTGCAGATATCACAACTCAAGTAGTACCACGTGAAAGATATGCAGAATATATTTTCTTTATGGCACTAATTGGCTCTACGCTAGAAAAATTGGCAGTAGAGATACGAAATCTTCAGAGAACAGAGATAGGCGAAGTGGCAGAACCATTCAAGAAAGGACAGATGGGAAGTAGTGCGGTTCCAGTCAAGAGAAATCCAGTAAAAAGTGAGCGTGTTACGTCGCTTTCGAAGATATTGCGAAGCCAGATTTCTGTGGCGTTTGAAAATATACCTCTTTGGCATGAACGAGATCTTTCAAATTCTGCAAATGAGCGATTCATTCTTCCCACAAGTCCCATTCTTCTCGATGAGATGCTAGAAGCAATGACAAAAATTCTGAGAGAGTTATACGTCGATGAAGAGCGGATCAGGAAAAATTTAGAGTTCACAATGGGTCAAATCTTTGCAGAATTTGTTCTCGAAGCTCTCATAAAGAAAGGAGTTCCCAGATTTGAGGCATATAGAGACATACAGCGTGTCGCGTTTGCAGCATCGGAGAACAAGATAGATTTTCGAGATGCAGTAAAAGATGACAATACCATATCATCGCATCTCACAGAGAAAGAAATAGACAGCATTTTTGTTCCAGAAAATCATCTTGGCGCATCTGACCAGATAATCAAAAATGTCTACAGCATAGTCAAAAAGTCATGTATCAGGTTTTCTTGAGTTTCATAAGATTTTTGTGAATAAGTGAACCATACTGTAGTGCTTTTTTTCTTTGCAGTGCAGAGTCACTTGGAACCCCAACTGACAAAGCAAGTTTCCGAATTATGTGTTTTCGAACCAAGTCATCCTTGTTTTTTATCTTTTCTTCAATTGGAATAGTTTTTGCAAAGGCAATAAATTCCTCAGAAAGTAGCGGCTGCAGTATTTTTACATCAAACTCTGAAGACACCACATCTACTGCCTTCATCATTTTAATTTCGTTCTCAAGTTTTGACTCTATTAAAGCCATGACTGCTTTTTCGCCATTTTCTACAGCCTCCCTGTATGCATTATACCCACAAAAGAGTTCGTCTATGCCATTTGCTGTAAGAATTTTTTTAATGTCATGTTCTTTTGCAAGTTTTGATACATAGTAGAAAGCTATACAGTTCTCATTCCAAGAAAGATTGTCCGTCTTAATTTTGAGTTTAATTTCTTTTGCAATACCTGAGAAAGATTCTTTTTGCATAATGTAAGTAAAATGTTTGAATCCAAGTAAGGTTGCAATTTTCTTTGAAAATTCAATATCATGTGAGCCTTCAAACCCTACTGTAAGCAGCGTTACATCAAATCCAGCATCAGAGCAAATTTTTGCCAGTAACGAACTATCAACACCTCCAGAAAAGGCTACAGCGATTTTTTTTGTTGCCAGTAAGTTTTGTATTGCATGAATTATTTGTTCATGTATTTGTGTTACAGGATTTACCATTTTGCTTACGATCTAGTACCTCTTCTATGAGAGTTAAATATAGGATTCGCTAGAAAAAATCATGACACTTGCCAAACTAACCGAGGAACAAATCCAAAAAGAACTAGTAAATTTGCAAGGATGGAGTGTTGTAAATGGTAAACTGCACAAAGATTTTGTTTTTGCCGACTTTATAGAGGCCTTTGGCTTTATGAGCAAGGCTGCCATTCACATAGAAAAGATGAACCACCATCCAGAGTGGTTCAATGTGTACAATAAGATCAAGGTAGAACTGGTAACTCACGATGCAGGCGGAATAACACAAAATGACATCAATCTTGCAAGGACGCTCAACTCTTTAGCAAAATAGCACTCGTGCTAACAAAGTGATCTGTACAGAATTTATATACGGACAGTCCAAAATTTTTCAAATGCCAAGCGGCTCGGCAATTCTCGACTCGGATTTTCGCTATATCGACAAAAAAGGAAATCTCCTACGGAGCAGGACAGAGCTTTCCATAGCTGAGATGCTAGCATTTCTCGGAGTGGAATACGAATACAATTACAGTCTTACATTGAGAAATGGGAATAAAGTTAACGTTGACTTTAAGACTGAAAAAGGACTCATAGAGATAATAGATGATGAAAAAGACATAACAAAATACAAGGAATTAAAACAAGAAAATGCAGATGCAAAAATAATTGCAATTGGTCATCCAAAACTTGCTGCCAAACTAAAAGAGCTTGAAGACATAGTACTTTACAAAACAAAAGATGTTCAGACGGGTTCGATCTTCATTGAAGATCCTTCGTTTGCATTTGATTATGCACATATCTTGCCGCTGGTAGAAAAATGCTCTATTCTTCATGGTCATACGTCATCAGTCATGGTAGAACTTGTAGGAGAAATGAAAAATAACTTGCTTGTTGATTTTGGAGAAGCAAAAAAGATCATCAAGGAGGTTATTTCAATTCTAGACCATAAATTCTTCATCAACAGAAAATATCTTGCAAAAGAAGATGATCTTCACTATAACATTGCATTTGATGGTCCCAAGGGAAAATTTGATCTGCAAGTTCCAAAAAATACAACATACCTACTAGAAGGCGAAGCCACAGTTGAAAACCTGTCAACTGAAATAATAAAACTTCTAGTTCCCAAGATGCCAAAAAATGTAGAAGCCGTTGGGGTATACGTCTATGAGGGCTATAACAAAGGAGCCCACATTATTTCACAGATCTCAAGATCATAGTGGCATGGAACCAAAAATAAAGGAAACTGCATGGAATCCTGAGATTGAAAAACAGATTTTAAAACAGTGGGAAGACTCTAGAATCTACGAGTTCATACCACAAGGAGAGGTCTTCGTAATTGATACACCTCCCCCATATCCGTCTGGAAGACCTTGGCACATAGGAGCAGCTGCTCATTATGCACAAATAGATATGATTGCAAGAACTGCAAGGATGACGGGAAAGAGCGTGCTCTTTCCAATAGGAATTGACAGAAATGGCTTACCTGTAGAGATGTACACGGAGAAAAAGCACAACATAAGGATGCATGAAACAGATAGAGCGGAATTTTTGAAATTGTGTACTACTGCACTAGATGACCTTGAGACAGAGATGATTCAGATAATGAAAAACCTTGGGCTTAGCGGCAACTTTTCAGAATACTATAGAACTGATTCTGAGAAATATCGAACCCTTACGCAGGCCACATTCATAGAATTGTGGAAAAAGGGATTGATATACATTGCAAATAGGCCAAATAACTATGACTGGATTACTGGAACCACCATTGCAGATGCAGAAATAACCTATGAAGAAATTCCAACTAAACTAGTTTACATGAAATTTAAGATAAAAAATTCTGACAAAGTTCTCGTCATAGCTAGTACCAGACCTGAGCTTTTGTGTGCATGTCAGGCAATAATTGTAAACCCGGAGGATGAAAGACATGTTGATGTCATAGGTAAAAGTGCAATAATTCCTGTCATTAACAGAGAGGTTCAGATTAGAACTCACCCTTCAGCAGAAAAGGAATTTGGTTCTGGAGCTGTGATGGTTTGTAGTTATGGTGATCAAAACGATGTTGCATTATTCAGAGAACTCAAACTGCAAGAGATTGTATCTATTGGTAAAAATGGTAGAATGACCGAAGCTGCAGGACCATATACAGGACTCAAAGTAAAACAGGCAAGAGAAAAGATAATCGAGGACCTTCAAAACCAAGGCTTGGTCGAGAAGGTAGAAAGCATCAATCACAGAACCCCCATTTCTGAGAGGAGTAAGGCACCAATTGAGATAATCCCTATGGAAGAATATTATCTAAAGCAAAAAGAGTCCGTGGAAAAAATCAAGGAACTAGGCTCCAAGATTGTATTTCATCCATCCATGCATAAACAGATCCTCATGAATTGGCTAGAATCAATAACAATTGACTGGCCTATTTCAAGAAGGAGGTTTTACGGAACAGAAATTCCAATATGGTACTGCAAAAAATGCTCAGAGCCACACATACCAGAACCTGGAAAATATTACAAACCATGGAAAGATCCAAGTCCCATCTCAAAATGTACAAAATGTGGTGCAACTGAGTTTATCGGAGAGGAAAGAACGTTTGATACTTGGATGGATTCAAGTGTCTCACCGCTATATGTCTCAAAGTACGGTCATGATGAAGAATTCTTCAAAAAGACTTACCCTGCAACAATCAGACCACAGTCAAAAGATATTGTGAGAACTTGGCTTTATTACACAATCTTGAGGTGTGAGCAGCTTACTGGACAGACGCCATGGAGTGAGGCATGGATTATGGGCTATGGTGTTGACGAACACGGAACAAAAATGAGCAAAAGTAAGGGCAATGTCATAGATCCTCTCCCGGTAATTCAAAAATTTGGTGCAGATACATTTCGATTCTGGAGCGCAAGCGAGATAAATCTTGGTTACGACTTTAGATGCTCTGAGCAAAAAATTGAAACGATAAAGAAATTTCTAAGCAAACTCTGGAACATATCGAGATTCCTATCAGGCTTTCCAGTTGTCAAGTCAGCCAAAACTACTCCGGCGGATAACTGGATATTATCAGAACTTGACAAGGTAGTATCAGAATGCAAGAAGGGATTTGACGATTACAACTTTTTTGTCCCTTCAACTAGCATTCGCGAGTTTACATGGAATTTATTTGCAGCCCATTATATTGAGATGGTAAAAGGCCGTGCATACAGCAGCAGTTTTAATGAAGAAGAGAGAGATGCAGCAATTTTTACACTGCACAAAGTTCTTTCCACATTGCTTCTTCTCCTTGCACCGATAACACCATTTATCACAGATTATCTTTGGCAGACTCTATACTCTGACAAGACAATTCACAGAGAAAAGTTTCCACTGCAAGAAAATCATGAAGACTGGACAAGATTCACAAAACCAATTACAGAGTTTAACTCTAATGTGTGGAATAAGAAAAAGGAACACAACTTATCTTTGAAAGATTCAATTGAGATGGGTATTCCTGATGAGTTGCAACAGTTTGCAAGGGATTTGCAAGCCATGCATAACCTAAAGTCATAATAGATTCTTTTTTCCAAAAGAGTTTCAGAAATCATAACCTTGTAGAAACATCATTTTTAACAAGTTTGTGTGGCGTCTCTATTCAATATGTGCAAGGACGAAACACATACAGGAAATGTAATCACAATTGCCAGATCATGCACAAGTAACAGATTTAGGAAGATGCTTTAACAATTACAAGACCAGTTTCCCATTGATAGGATTTATCATAGTAGGAATAGAAACCGGGATGACTGAATTGGTACGTAAATGTCTGACCAGGTGCAAGTGTGTTACTGTTAAATATTGGGGTCACTGAATTCGAGCTTTCAGGAGATCCGTAAGTTATATTGTGAGATACGATGTCATTATTTTTCCAAGTTACTGTACTACCAGGTGCGACATAAAGTACATCTGGTCCAAAACACGTGCTTGTTTGTTCACAGCTTGTAAATGTTGCAGAGCCAGACGTTATCACGATATTAGTTCCACTGGATGATGGCATGCTGGACATGCTATTACCTGAAGTTGTAGATGGTTGACTGCTGGATGACGGCATGCTGGACATGCTATTACCTGAAGTTGTAGATGGTTGGCTGCTGGATGATGGCATACTTGTTGTTGGCGTGTTATTACTAGTACTGGAAGTTGCAGCTGCAACAATTACCTGACCCGTCATCCATGGATGGAGTTGACAGAAATAATTGTACGTGCCTGGATCTTTGAAGGTAAAAGAGTATGTAGCAGCTGGCCTGACAAGACTACTGTCAAACACGGTTCCAGTCTGGTTGTCCGAAGGATTTCCACTTGTTACTGTATGTGACACGCTGTCTGCATTAGTCCAAGTGACTGTGGTACCAGGAGTCACAGTCACAACATCTGGATTATAACAGTTTTTTGCAGTTACACAGCTTTGATCAGCAGAGTCGCCCTTTGATATGGTTATCGCAGTATCAGCAAAGGCTTGCGGCATTATTGTAAGAATCGCAATCACACTAAGAACAAGCGGTACAAACAGTAATCTTGACATCACATCGTAAATTAGTCACGATCATATAAAAATCCAGGATCTCCTATCCTTTCAAGTACGTTCGATCGTACACTGATACAATGAAGTCAAAACCAATGGACGATCGAACTAGCATCTTTTCTTTCCAGAAAAAATTTAACACTTGTGCATCAATGTTTAACAATTCTTAAATCACATGATATAGGCCGCATTAAAAGATGGCCAATATGCTATCACTAAAATTTTGCCTGCAGATGATTCATATCAAAGCAGATCTGCTCAGAGAGAACCCAACTAAGTTAAAATACATGGTTTCGATACAGCCCAAAATTATATTCCCTTTAAATAGTGATTTTTGGTTATGCAGTGTAATTGAAGGCAGTAGTAATTAGAAAGCACGGCGGTCCAGATGTTTTGTCATATGAAGAAATTGATGGACCGCAGACAACCAGGGAACATGCAATAATCAAAGTGGATTATTGTGCGGTAAACCATCTTGACATATGGGTTAGAAATGGTTTGCCAGGCAGACAAGTTTTATTTCCTCATATTCTTGGCTGCGATATTTCGGGTACGTTGGTAGAAGGCTTTGGAAAATTCAAGAAAGGTGACAAGGTCATAGTACATCCAGCCATACAAAGCGATGTACCAAGAACGTCGTTTTCTATCATAGGAGGTTTTGGCAAGTATCGTGGAGGCTATGCAGAATTAGTTCAAGTGCCACAAAAAAATATTGTAAAAAAGCCAAGTTGGTTCAGTGACATGGAAGCATGTGCGTTAAACGTATCATATCTTACTGCGTGGAACATGCTTGAAAAATCCAGATGTAAAAAAGGGGATATCGTATTCATTTGGGGTGCAAACAGCGGCGTGGGTTCTGCTGCTATACTGCTTGCCAAGACAAGGGATTTTAGAATCATAACCGTCGTATCAAATGAAAACAAGGCAGGCATTGCAAGAAAACTTGGTGCGCATTTGGTCATAGATAGAAGCAAGTCAGATGTAATGGCTGAGACGCTAAGATATACCAATAACCAAGGTGTTGATGCAGTAATTGATCATGTTGGGGCAAAGACATGGCCAACAAGTATCGAGATACTCAAGGTTGGTGGAAAAATGATTGCCTGTGGTACTACCACTGGAGGAGAAGCTAATGTAAACATTAGAGTTTTTTACAGCAAGGAAGCAAGCATAATTGGTGCATATCTTGGTACAAAATCACAGTTAATTGCACTGCATAAATTCATGAAATCAAATAAAATAAAACCAATAATTGACAGCGTATTTCCTCTTAAAGATGCCAAGCTAGCACATCAAAAGATGGAAGAAGGATCGCAGTTTGGAAAGATAGTTCTAAAGGTTTCTAGTTGACAAATTGCCTACAATCGCAATCTAGTACTAGACATGTCTCTTTTGCTCTTATATGATCCTCTGTAGAATGACCACATTTTACATTTTTACATATACGCCTTGTTTCTTCTCTTTGAACAACTCTCTGGGCTATCTGATTTGCTTTTTCTTTAGAATATCCTTTTTTGTCAATGTAATAGTGCACCACTCTGTTATACAATTCATTTGGATCAAACCTACGACTCAGCATACAGATAATACCGCGTCAAAACATTTTAAGTTGCTGAGTATCTAGTGTAAGAGATTCTCGTTTTCACGCAATACGTTAAGGGCAGATCCTACCTGAAACCACTTTATCTGGAAATTGTTGTAAGAGTGGTTTAGCATTATACCATCCTTTGTGCCATCGTCATGATTTATGTATGCTTGCAACTGTTTTCCTGGTTGTATCTCTGATAGTCCAACTATGCTTACCCTGTCAGTCTCTCTAATCTTGTCATAATCAGATGGATCGGCAAACGTTAGTGCAAGTACTCCTTGTTTTTTCAAATTAGTTTCGTGAATTCTTGCAAAACTTCTTACTATTACTGAAGCGCATCCAAGATATCTTGGAGACATGGCAGCATGTTCTCTGCTACTGCCCTCGCCATAATTGTAATCACCGATTACAGCCCATCTGAGTCCCTTGTCCTTGTATTGTCTTGCGATATTTGGAAAAGCATCCATTGTGCCAGTGAGGAAATTTTTTCCTTTTCCCACTTCGTTGTTGTAAGCATTAACTGCACCCAAGAAAACATTGTCGCTGATTTTATCAAGATGGCCACGAAATCGCAGCCAAGGGCCTGCAGGTGAGATATGATCTGTTGTACATTTCCCCTTTGCCTTCAATAAAATTGGTAAGTTTACAAAGTCTTTTCCATCCCATTTTGCAAATGGCTCAAGTTTTTGAAGCCTGTTACTATTTCCAGGAATTGTCACCGCAACAAGATCCGGAATTTCAGAAGGCTGGACATAGACGTCTTTTACGCTTTGGAATCCTAGCGGTGGAACCTCTAGAGCCTTTTTCGGAGGCTCTAGTGTGAATTTTGTTCCATCAGACGAGGTAATTTGGTCTTTCAGAGGGTTAAATGACAATCTCCCTCCAAGAGCAAGGGCAACAATCAGCTCTGGGCTCCCTATGAAATTCATTGTTTCCCTTCTACCATCGTTTCTTCCCGGAAAATTCCTGTTATACGAAGTGATGATAGTGTTAGGTACGCCTGGCTTTAATTCGGGTCTTTGCCATTGTCCAATGCATGGTCCACACGCGTTTGCCAATACAGTTGCTCCAACTTCTTGCAGGGTCTGCATCTGTCCATCCCTTTCTATTGTAGCGCGAATCTGCTCAGAGCCTGGAGTTACTAAGAGAGGTATCTTTACCTTCAATCCTTTTGCCTTTGCTTGCTCTGCTACATTTGCCGCTCTTGTCATGTCCTCGTAAGAAGAATTGGTACAACTACCTATTAGTGCAACAGAGATTGTATCAAGATAGTTGTTTTTCTTTACATCGTCTGCAAGTTGCGAGATTGGTCTTCCAAGGTCGGGCGTATGTGGACCCACTATATACGGTTCAAGTTTTGAAAGATCGACCTCAATTACTTTATCAAAATATTTTTCTGGGTGTTGTTCAACATCCGAGTCTGCAGTAAGTGAGTCTTTGTAGGTATTTGCAATATCTGCAATTTTTTCACGACCTGTTGCTCTAAGATAGGTTTCCATTTTTTCATCGTATGGAAACAATGAACAAGTAGCTCCGATCTCTGCCCCCATGTTGGTTATTGTTGCCTTTCCTGTACAGCTTATTGTTCTGGCACCAGGCCCAAAATATTCCAAAATGGCGTTTGTTCCGCCTGAAACCGTAAGATTTGATGCAACGTATAGTATGATGTCCTTAGGTGCAGTCCAACCATTTAGTTCACCTTTTAGATTAATGCCAATTCTTTTTGGATACAAAAGCTCCCAAGGAAAGCCAGCCATAACTTCTGCTGCATCTAGGCCTCCAACTCCCACTGCCACCATCCCAAGCCCGCCTGCATTTGGAGTATGAGAGTCAGTCCCTATCATCAGTCCTCCTGGAAACGCATAATTTTCTAAAACCACTTGGTGTATTATTCCTGCACCTGGCCGCCAAAATCCTAAACCGAATTTTCTCGAGGCAGATTCGAGAAACTTGTAGACTTCACTATTTTCATCAAGAGCCAGCCTAGTGTCTTCTTCACTTCCTACTCTTGCTTGTATTAGATGATCGCAGTGTACTGTGCTTGGAAGCGCAACCCGTTTCAGTCCAGATTGCATGAATTGCAATATTACCATCTGGCCTGTGACGTCCTGTAATGCTACTCTGTCTGGTTTGAGAAAGACATAGGACTTGGTAGGCTCCAAGTTCTTGGCAGCATCAATATCTTCCAAGTGGCCTGCAAGAATCTTTTCTGCCAGAGTTAACGGTCGGTTTATTACTTTTCGATATTTTGAAACATTTTCCTCTAGTTTTTTGTAGACGTCAGAAACAAGTTCAGGTGTTGTCCCTATATCCATTATAAACACATTGACAATGATCTGAATTTAATATAAATGGTCCTAGAACAGATTAGATTAGAAAATACGTAAGCATTTAGCTTTTTGAAGTGGATCTCAGATAATCCAGTGCATATTCGTAAAAGTTTGTGCTTCTCTTCTTGCATGTCTCCTTGACACTTAGCAACACAGCCTGTGCAAGTGCTCCCTGAACCG
>JBOGRA010000032.1:0-15886 GCA_050749325.1 Nitrosotalea sp.
GATCAACACCGTCGTGATACGATACGACGAAGGGTGGGACCTCTACGATATAGAGTTCTGGAACTGCAGAGTCGTGACAAGAGAACCATTTGTCATACAAGACAAGGTCGAAGAGAAGAAAGGAATCTACTGGGACCAGATGGCCCAGGTGATTATCTCGGGGGTGCAAAACTAGATGGCAAACACCAACAAAGCACTTGAAGAGCTCGAGAAGCTAGTGCAGCTCTTCTCAAGCCAGGAACTCCCCGAGATGTGCAGGCAGGTCTTTATCAAAAATATAGGACCTTCAAGGCGCTGGTCTTTGGGCAATAAGCTTGTCATGTTGATACATGGCACTGCAGATGCCAGGGGATACAGGCAGTGGCAGGAGGCAGGAAGGTACGTCAAAAAGGGAACAAAAGCACTCTACATCCTGGCTCCGATGATCCGGCACAAGAAGGTCGAGAATAAAGAAACAGGTCAGGAAGAAGACGTGGAGTTTCCCGTAGGATTTGTCGGGGTTCCAGTCTTCCGATATGAAGACACCGAAGGAAAACCAGTTGAAGAGTACCAGCCAAGGCAGATCCCGCCTCTGCTTGATGTGGCAGAAAAGTTTGGAGTCAGGGTGGAATACGGACCTACCGTACTTGGAGAAGGTGGTTCATACAACCTGGTGACAAACGTAATCAAGTTGAGCCAGGAAAATCCAGACACCTTCTTCCATGAGCTGGCACACAAGGCCCACTCTACATTTGAGGACCTCAAGCCGGTGCAGGACCAAGAGCAGGAGACAGTTGCACAGCTCTCAGCATGTGTCTTGGCAAAACTCTACGGATATGACGCAACAACTTTCTCCTGGAACTACATCGCGTCATATGCAAAAGAGAAGACTCCAGAAGCTGTTGGCAAGCTGTGCATGAGGGTGCTCTCCAAGGTGCAAAAGGTAATCACCCTGATCTTGGAGACACATGAGAAACAAGAGGTTGTTACGCCTGCATGAAGACATCCGCAAACTTGAATAGAACCAAGAAAGAATATGGTACATTGTCAAAAACACAAGTCAAGAAGCACAAGGTAGTTGATGACGATCTATCTCCTAGTGAAATAGAAACACTGGAACGAATCGAGTCTGGTAAGGGCAGATTCAGTAAGACCTATGCAAGCCCCCATGATCTCATAAAAGACCTCCATAAAGAAGCCAAAAAAAGGAAATAGGTGAGCATTTTGTGGTTCGCAAAATATGAAGATGATTTTACTAGAGAGTATAGTCGACTTCATTTAGAAATACAAAAAAGAACGGATGATGGAATAATCTACCTACAAAATGCAGTCGATCCGGCCAGATGCGGTGACCCAAAAAAGGGATGGCTCAAAGGTTGGAGGTCCTATGAGATTGGTAGACAATACAGGATAATCTACAAAGTGGATTATGACACAAAAACTGTGATTCTTGCATCGGTAGGCAAGCACAAAGAAGTCTATCACAAAAAATAATTTTCTCTGACCAAGACAATTTCTTCAAATGGATACGCCAGACTCTACAAGGCAGGAAAGCTAAAGCAGGAGGTTGCTGCATGAAGGGACGAAGATTAATTACTGACGGGAAGGATGGTAATGTGATGTCAAAAACTAAATTCTCATCACCGCCACTTTCTACGGAAGAAATTAAGGACGTTGAACAAGCACGAAAAAGCAAGGGCAAACTGTTTAACACCCCTGAAGAATTGATAAAGGACTTGCACAAAAATGTGGCGAATAGTAAGAAAAAATCAGTTTGAAAAACAGTACCGCCTCCTGGGCAGTGAACGACAAAAAAGGACAGACGATGCAATTCTAGACTTGGCATATTCTACAAATCCTGCAACAAAAGGACAATACAAAAGCAGCATACGCGTCTTTGCATATGAACTAAGCCGGGGTGATAGAATACTCTACGACATACAATATGGCGACAACACTATTGTATTGTTGAGAGTCTGTGACCACAAATCAGTCTATGGCAAAGACTGACGGTAGCTTGCGGCAAGTCCTGGCAAGTGACATGGACACGTAAGAATTGAAAAGATATCATAATCTTGATTAGAAGCCAGGGAGCAAGCATACGTGTTGCCAAAAGCAGCCCAGAGACGAAAACAAGTAAAAGAAAAAAGCGATGACAAGCTCTGGCCAGAAGAGGAAAAAGTTGCCAGACGCTACATTGCAGGAAAGCTAAAGTTCAAGCATTTCAAAAACGCAGATGAGTTCATACAGGATCTAAACTCCTGACCTTAAAAACAAACGAAATCTTTTCCTGCATGTATGCCTTTGACATGCAAAAGATAATGCAGTACGAGCCGCGGCCTGCATTAAAGTTCTGGAATCCCGGTATCGACTTTGTTGGTGTGATACAGTGTCTTGGCGAGATTCGTCACATCACAAAGACTGTCAACATGAAGTCAGATGTTGACGTTGTCGATGTCAGGATCCTCCAGGGAAAAGAAACCATTGAAGAGACCTATGAAGAGATGGGCCGGGAAAAGACAAAGAGGTATGAAAAACAGTATGAGAACGAGGAACGCACCCTCTCACTTGGGAAATCTGTGCTTCATACAGAGGTGCCAAATCTTGCACCGCTTGCAGGAAAGAAGATTCTGATTGCAGGCAAGGGCAAAAAGTCAGGCAGGAACTTCAAGTACGACGACTATATTGTACTGGAAGAGTCTGCTGCAAGACAAGCCGGCCTGTTAACTTGAGAATTGATTCCTGCAGGTCCTGCGGCTCGGAGAGGATTCCTGCAATGCGTTGTCCAGTCTGCAGGGGACCTACAACATTCTTTTGTGAGACCTGCGTTGATACCGACACAAGGCCGCATGTACACCTTTCTGAGAACAAACCGTTGCTTGCCAAAGTACTGCAGGGCTTTCACCCATGACACACAAGGAGAGTAAGGACCATGATATCATTGTGCAAAAGCAGAGGTCAAGAACGTACAACGGCACGACCTACTTTCGATACCGCATCACGATACCTGTACAGATTGCAGAACGGCTGCATCTGAAAGGAGGAGAAAGAGTGGATGTCTCTCTGATAAGAGATGCCATTGTGATAAGAAAACTCTGAAAATTACCCGAAAATCTGCGAGTCTTTGCCTTCCTTGCTCCCCATATCTTTTCTAGCTCTTTCTTTTTTTCTTTTTTAATTTTTTTAGACTGTCTAACACTTTTTTTATGATTCATTTTTGTTACATTGTATCATTCAATTTTGAATTATCTTGATTTCTTGTATCTCTCAAGTAACATATCCAAAAACTTGCTATTGTCTAACCCTGTATCAATCTTCTTTGCATCCTTGATTATCTTAAGAAACTTTTGAAATGTCTCAACCTTTACCGTTATAGCTTTGTACCCTTTTCTTGGCATGATACAATATATAGAATCATACTGGATAAAGATGACGCAGGTTACGCACGACAAGAAAGTAAGATTGCCAAGTAAGAGACAGACATAAAGAAATCTCTAGCATCTAAACAAGAATAGATTACTATTTCATGTTCTTCCATATTGGAAACCTGTCATCTGTGCCAATCATCTCGTACTCTTCTACAGGCTCCGTCCTTGTCTTCTCAAAGGTGCGCCTGATTATCTTCTTCACGCGTCTGTCCCTGCCTGTTATTATCTTTGTTACATATAGCTTGGAATCCATCTCCTCGTACAGAGATATGACATTGAATTCAGGTCAACTATGTAGCCATTCTTTCTTGATATCTCACAGACGTCATTCCACAGATCAGGCAACTTTTTTGTAATGTCAAGGGTCATATCCCCAAAAAAGGTTACAGGCTTGCTGCCAGACACGCTGTAACAAAATAATACGGATATTTACCTGTACCGGATACTTGGCTTGTCTTTGCGTTCCAAGTTCGCTGATGAACTTTTTCAAGAAAGATCGGCAACCTCATTTACCGTTGTTGCCAATACAACCTTGTATCATACTGTCATTCAAATGCATCCGTAAAGTTCTGTTCTGAACTCGGGTGTTAAGCACTAATTGTTCTCTTTGTTCAAATTCGGGGGTTAGGATTCATTGACAACTGATAATTTTACCAGTTTTAGCATCGATCACAACTGTTCTACTTAATCCTTTACCAAATGACATTAGATTTACTTTCACATGCCAAACATTATCTTGAAGAGTGGTGTTCACTATATTGCAAGAACTGTAATTATACTGAAAGAATTTTCGTACCGTATCTTCAATTTTGGGACTAGATTCAGGTTTCGAGAACAATTCACACCAATGCATCATTATAGAAAAATGTTCTATATATTGGAGCTGCTAGCGATTACTTTTGTTTAGTCGCTAACTTGATCAAGATGGCTTCAAAAAAAATCATCTGAATATGCCTTCCAGTTGTCTGTACGCTGACATGTACCTTCTCCCGCTTTCTGTAGTATGAAAGACGGTCTTTGACGGGGAAGACTCGACGCTATCAAGCAGCCCGCGGTCTTGAAGAAGCTGCAGGTAGTAAGACAGCTGCCTTGAGTTGAGATTGCACATGTACATGACATGAGTTTTCAGGGCACCGTTTTGGCATGCTTGTAAAATCCCTGCAATTATCTCAGGCCATCCGCGATTGCCCCAACCCGTTAGAGACTGTTCTGTAAAATCAATTACTTGTGGAATATTCCATTTCCACTCCTTGGGTAACACATGATTATATAGTACCGTACTCATTTATTATAATTTGGTGACTCTTTCATAGTTCTTTATTATATTAGATGAATTCAGAGGAAGTTTGATTTCTTGCATCTCTTGCATGTATCGCACATGTGACCTCTTTTGTGCATGGAGATCATCTGTAAATATCTGTAATACATACCGCCCCTTATGACACCTAGAACAATTATGGCAGCAATCATGTGTACTATAGTAGTTGCTGTAATGATTACTTTCCTATATCCACAAACAAGCTATCAACTACAAAAAACCACATCCAACCAACTATCTCAGCCTGCTGGAGTGGCCAATTGGTTAAAATCGCATCCAAATTTCATAGGCTGCATAGTGGGGGATCTCAAAACCGGAATTACAAAAGAGGTTCCATGTTCAAACCACGGATTAAAGGGTAACGGCCCTATACCATAAATCTTGAGGGGATGTCATTCATATGCCTAATCTCTGTTTCTGATTTTTCTTCGATTAAAAATTTCTTGGCACTTTTGTATGACAAGAGCCATTCAGATAAAAATGTAGAGAGGTGTCCGCTACAACCCTGATATAACTAGGAGAATAAATTTCCATCATGACGGGTTCAAGCCCATCAAATGCTTTACGTACTTTCTTCCGTCCGAGATGGAGCCGTCGGCAATCTTTTCATCATATGTCTTTAGCATTTCAAGATCCTCTTTAATCTCAGCGATGGACCTCTCTGAAATCTGTCCGAGTCTTTTCTTGTCTATCTGTCTTACGGTAAATGCCATCTCTACATCTCTATGTCTCGTAAACTATATTATCCTTTATCCAATCCCTCAGTCCTTTCTCATCAATCAATGCGTGGAGTATCCTCAAGCACGTAAGATATCCTTCTCCCTTACGAATTCTCAAAAATAAACCGTTGTAATTGAGAAACATATGCGTAGTTAGAAGAGCCGTCCTCTTGTTGCCGCCAACAAAGTAGTGTCCCTTTACAAGGTTCCAAAACAGATATGCAGCCTTTGCTATGACGGCGTCATGGTATTCTAGATCTTCGTGCAAGTCATGTACACTATCAAGAAGAAAATCGACACCACCCTCGTACAAGTAAGGCACCTCCTCTGGAAGTAGATCAAGGGACTGCCTTAGATTCGCAACCACGTCTTTATCAAAATAATAAATGTCCAACGATCTTCTTTGCATCTTTAGAATATTAAGTTCGACGATGCTCCGTTCATGATGTGCCAGTACTCGATCTGGTATCAGACGGGCTTTTAATGGCTAGATTCAGTTCCGAACCATCTGAGGATCAAAGGCAAGTCAAAGTTACTATGTTTAATCAACGTTTTTCATCTGTTAATTGGAATTTAACAAGAAGGTTCATACATGCAGACAAAACTGCAGCATTTACTGCAAGATGAGGATGTACACAAGCGACTTTGTAGAGATGTTGCTTGATCTATACGAGAACAAATCAGGATCGAAATAGATTGCAAATTATTCATTTGTAACACATTATCACACTTTACCATACTTTACCACACTTTATCCGATAAGGTACACCCAAAGGCTATCTACTATTTCATGTACCGTTTACTCAATAACATGAAAATACAAAACAAAAAGAAAAAGTGTTAGACAGTCCTTGGAGCCATAGCATTCGGAGTAATTCTACTCTTGCCTAATGTTATGTTGCCTAATATCAGTGCGTCCACAAGTCAACCGATGCCGGGAGAGGTAACTAAATGGTTAAAGGCTCATCCGAATTTTGTTGGCTGCGTACATACTAACCTTCAGACAGGAGTATCTTCCCAAGTCTCATGTAAACATCCTGAAGCACAGATGCATGAACGTATTAAAGGTGGAATGAAAACTCACCCAATCACAGGAGACTATTCATATGAGATAAAGGATCTCGATTGTAGTACCCACTGCTGGTTAGGAGGCGAGTTCAATGACGATGGACCGTATAACGAAATAACGGCCTATACTGATGTTGGGAGTGTACCGTTGAATTTGCCAACACTGTTTTCATATTGGTCGAGTCTTGACCAATGTTCACCTACTAATTGTCCTAGCCCTCAGCTTCTAGTGCAGTCAGGTTGGGAATACGAAAATGGTGGCTCAACTCCACAAATGTTCACCGAATTGGTAGGGACCTTTACACTGCCAGGTAATAGTAAAAATTGCCAACAGATGTATTGTGGAACTGTAGATAATGTTGCAGCAAGTGATCAGATATACACCGCCAATTATTATGACAGTGGTGCCAGCGAATGGGTGGCTTACGCAGAAGATGATAGTGCGAGCCCGTCGTTCTCAGACTTTACTGTTGCATCATCCAGTGTTACTACAGTATCCGGTAGTCTTGCTAACGCACATGTAAGCATGGAGGCAAAACAAATGTCTGACCCAACCTACTGGCCTGCCAACTCTGTAAGCCTTACAAGTGTAACGCTGTATAAGGCTGGAACGGGTCAAGTAAACGCAAATACAAGCAACATTGTAGAGTGGGAAAAGCCAGAATGTGGTACGTGTACTATTGACGAAACCTTTACTGCCACAGGTAGTACGACAGCGACTATAACAAATAGTTGGTAAGAACCAGCATTTTCCTCTCTTTTTTTATAACAAGACATTGACTCTGATAAAAGACACACAGCATTCATTTTTTGGTTCAAACAAATGATGCATAAATTTTATTACAGATAAATGTGGTATCTCTAGGTGTACATGTATAAAAGAAATTTTATTTTGCCAATAATTGGTGTAGCTCTAGCAATTGTGATGATAGTGATGGTACCAACATCAAGTTATCAATTATCTAACGGTGTGAGCAACCCACCACATCCAAACGAAGTTACCGATTGGTTAAAGACCCATCCTGATTCCTTTGCATGTGTGCATACTAATATTCAGACAGGAGTATCTTCCCAAGTCTCATGTAAACATCCTGAAGCGCAGGTCCATGGAGACCCACCACGTTAATACAATTTTATCAAAACATGTTCTTATCATTATGAGTTTCAGAAAGAAAGGAGTGAAGCCCATGGACGAAGTTATAATTGGAGGCATTGCAATCTTTAGGAGAAAAGTACACTGGAATCATTTGACTGGTTTGGTTCTTGTGCTTAAAGATGAAAATAAAAATCCTGCATGTGTAAAGCCAGATGGCATTACAGAACTTCTCAAACTAGGGTGATCTCAATTAATGATCTATCAACTTTACAAATGACAATGGAGTTATGGTGTGAGAAGGAAAATCCTCCGGCACAATTTGTATCTCTTTGTACACCGCAAGCGCGGCCTCTGTCATAATATTGGGTAATACCTTACAAATTGGAGGAATAAATTTCCACCATGACGGGTTCAAGCCCATCAAATATGGTCTACTCTCTTGTCTTGTCTGTCATAAGCACAAACTAACACAAAAAGATACTGGTAATTTTCTTTGATCGACTCTTTATTTACAATATCATTATCTCTTATCCATGAAGTACTCTGACAGTATCGCCCTTACAGTCTCTGGAACAGTCTCTATCATGCGCCTTTTCATCTCCTTTTCAAGCCTTGATGCCATCTCGTCAGTTACTGTCAGAAAATACTTTTTTACCACATCTATCAGCCCTGTATCTCTTTATACAATCATATGTATAAATATTTTTAAATATTACGGTCTTGTATATTGTACCATGAGCGGTATCGTAATATCTGGGATCATAAAGGAATATCTTGCTCCAGGGAGTATGTCATTACCATGATATCACTTCATGCAGGTGTCAAGATAATCAAGTTCTACGATTCTGAGATGCGCAAGGTAGGCAAAGGCATACTGTACCTGCTAAACAATGGAATCATGTTTGAGAAGAAGGGAGAGGGTGTCAAGTTTGAGTGCAATTTTGACTATCTTGCAAGCTTTGAAGCGGTAAAGAAAAACAAGATGCTTGTAGTGATTCGCACTCCTCAAGGTAGAAGATCAGTAGAGTTCAAGGTAAATCCTGCAAATCAAGTCGAGCATGACATTGCTCAGATAAACCAAGAGTATGCAAGAACTGTTATGCCTGATTCTATGCCCACTGCGAAAAATACCGAAAAACAAAATGACGCCTTCGACCAGAACGCTCACTCGCGTTCAGAGGCTCGATGGTTCCAAAATAACTGGAACGATATAATGAAATTTCTAAAACCGGAAAGAGTGTCTTACCTCAATGAGTATGTGAAGAATGCAAAGATTGGAATTCCAGATGAAGATCCGTATTTGTTGGTAGTAAAACACGAGAATCTTACTTACAAAGACTTTGCAGACTTGGCTGGATTCTTGAAGTGGAGATATGGAAATGTCGCAGACAAAGAAATAGATATGATAGTTCATGTATTCAGGGACTTTGAAGATTTTTCCGTTAGGACACTTGAAATGACTTTACAGATATGCCTGCCACTTGAACCAAAATTCAAAAAAGATGGGTATAGTTTGTACCAGTTTGTTGCCATTGTTGCAAGGGAAAAATTAGAAAGCGGTAAGGCTAGACTAATACAATCCAAAAGATCAAGCAACTAGAAATATAACATATTTGCTATACAGTACCATGACAGAAAAACACAAGTTCACCATCATAATACAAGAAGAGCCTGAAGGAGGCTATACAGGTAAGTGTCTTGAGTTGAGAGGCGCCGTAAGCTATGGCAAAACTATTGATGAACTAAGAGAAAATATGAAAGAGGCCATCTCGCTTGTGCTTGAGGCATTAAAGGAAGAAGCACAATCAAAGCGAAAAGAGATTATAGAAATAAGTTGAGCCTTAGAAATCGTAGCTGGCGCGAGATTATCAAGACTATGAGTCATTTTGGTTTCTATCCGGTAAGACAAAGTGGAAGCCACATCATATTGAAGAACGCTGAGGGCTTTGTCATTTCCATTCCACGCTATGATCCACTCCCAGAAGGAACTATACGAGCAATTATTGAAGAAGCTGGTATCTCAAAAGAAGAATTTCTAAAACAACTTTAGGTACTCAGTCGCTGTATTTGCCTAATGTGTGAGATTTGTTTAATTCATACGGTGTGTCATTAGTCTCATGATTTCGTATAAACTCCTTCATGTTATCGTTGGTCAGACCTCCCATCTTTTCCAGATTGTATGAAATGTTTGCAAGCTTTTGAGGCTCAAGTGCGTGATTTACAATTGTTGCAGAGACCGCTTTTGCAAAACTTTCTTTATCGGTAACAGGAACTGATTTGAAGTACTGGTGGTCAAGTATCTTGGAATAGTTGCCACTTTGAATTGAACCGTGCGCTAGATTTAACAAAGTTGTGCCGTTTTGCATGTGTACCTCCCTTTGTTCTTGTGGAACAGGAATTGTTGCAAGATTGTTCATTACACCTGCCGAATTTTCTGTAAGTGTATGGTCTACGGCAGGTTGGATTACATTGATTCCATGTTGCTCTGCTACATTTTGGAACCTTTTTGCAACCTGAGAACCCATGTCACGCACGTCATATGCAATCTCTTTTGCACCCACTTGCCTTAGGGCCTGCGAGCCTGCATGGGAGGCGCCCTGTACCAGCCCGCCAAAGCCTCCTGCAAGGCCGCCGCCTAATCCTGCCTTTGCCATGTCAAGGCCCGAGTATGGAGTGCCATATTCCATTCCCTGTTGCTGTACTGCATGCATTGCACCAAATGCACCGCTTCCTATTCCCTGACCTGTTCTTGCAGCCATCACTGTCATCATTCCGCCAAACCCTACGCCAGATGATACGATACTTGTCATGGAGCTAAAGAGCGAACCCAGGAGCGGAACCAGTATGGTTGGAACAAATGTTGCAAGTGTCAGAACTGCAACGGAGGCAAACCACTGTTCCTCTACCGGGTGCGTTGTGATACTACCAAGGTATGCCGCACCTGTTACCATCACAAGACTTGAAAATATTGGAACAATTGATAATCCAAATAACGTATCAAATAATCTCCTTGTAATTCCTTGAAACCATGGTACAAGTGATAGGATCAAAATTACCGGAAGGCCTGCGACCAACACAGCTGTCAAGACCTGCCTTATTGCTGAAAACATGTATGTCAGAAATGATGCGACAAGTGCAATTAGGCCGCCAATCAATCCAAGTATGAAGGCCTTGCCCTGGTCTGAGAAAGTTGAAACAATGTTTGCACCGTTGAAGAGCTGGATTAGGTTGTTCAAGACAGAATTGTCAACCTGTGGCACCTTTCCCTGCGAGATTCCCATACCGTTTATGGTATCAAATACCTTGATGACAGATTGTGGTGTCTGGCCTGTACCTGCCGGGTCCATTATTGCCCTAGAACCATACTCGATTCCAGTAGCGTAAAGGTCCCACAGTGGTGGAAATCCAAACAGAATCAGAAAGTAGAGGGTACCTTTAGAGATGATTCCAAATGCAGTAGATGCAGGAACAATCTCTATTTGCTCGAGCATGAACAGGATTCCGGCAATCACAAGTATAGCACCTATTGCCCAGATGGTACCAGACCGCAGCATGTTGTATACAGAGAGAAGTGATGTTGCGGTATTCTGTATTGATGTGGAGTTCTGGACGGTATCATCATAGTTGCCCGTAGGATCGAACTTTGGCATGGTAGTAGTGAGAGAGACGTAGGAATTTTCAAGCGTTATCATGAAGGACTTGCTGATGCCAATTAAGATAGCAATGATTACAATTGCAGAAATTATCATGATGAGAGAGTCAAGGCCAAATCCTTTTCTTGATTTGATTTTGCTACGACTTTTCATACGCTTTTTATCTGATCCTTTTTTGAGTGTGTCCTCAAGTGTTTCAAAATCGATTAGCACTGCATCAAATGCTACTGTGCTTTTAAGAGAAAGTAAAGACACAGGTGGTTCCCCCTATTCAAGGCAATTTTGAGAGTGCAGCCGGGGGAGTAAAACCGGACTGCGCTCTCTGCGATGGCATTGACCGCCAATTCTTAGACTCGTCTTGTTTTTAAGCAGTCTTGGAAGATCAAAGCAACAGTATCAGAATTATCGAGGCCAGCATGAATGGAATCAAGGGCAATGCCGATGTCACATATCCTTGAAAATCATTTGAAAACTCTAGATCTGTTTTTGGTCTGAAATGAAATACGAACTTGTCTTTTTCCTGTGCTGGAAATACAAACTTTTCATGTTCTCTTTTTCTGTGCAGCACAAGAAATGCAAATGCCTTTCTGTGCGGTTTTTCACAAACTCCAAAAAACAGCCTTTCATGTAACAGATCAGATGTGTTGTATGTCATGTTACAGCAGAGGCCATAAAGTGCTGCAAGAAACGGAACGCCTATTGACACCATTACTGCTACGGGAAGCCTGTCATAGGCGGGCAATGTTATGGCAAGCGCAATGAGGGCAAGCCCGTCGGCCTGACCAAATGCACGGGTGAAAATCCACGCTATACCTATTGCAACACCAATTATAACATACAAAACTGTAATGGTATCAATTGGCTCAAAAAGATACAATATGGCTCCCATTCCACCAAAAATAATCCAAACGATATCATTGACCGCGCGTTTCTTTATGTCAAAGTATGTTGCAATAGATAACATGGAAAGAGCAGCTATCTGCCTCAGCGATTCTATATCATACACGCATGCAAATATGGTAATGTTTTAAAACTTGGAGAGAGACAGCAGGACGGATCACCTAGACATCACGATGAGATAAAAGTCTTGAGGATCTAGCGATTCTATCTTTATATGAGAATCGTATTGCATTTCCCATCTTTTCCACCTTCCTTTCTCAATTGAGGTGATGCGCTTTTGCATTATACCGTAAAGCGTGTCCACAAAGCGCCATCCAGAATATCTCTCAATCGCTACCTTGGCTAAATACTTGCTCTCTCTTTCAGCAAGTCGTCTGGTTCGGTCTGACCAGTAGGGACCCTCAAGCCATCCCTCCTCGCTTTCAAAATATTCCTGCTGCATTTCCCGCATAGTTTCCTGCTCTGCCTTTACATCCTCGCTGTCTTCCACGCGGTACAATGAAATGAGATTAAAAAGCATCCTAGCGGAACATTGTGCTCAATCACAAAGTATGCAAGAGGTCAGACTCATTTTCTGTTCCTAGCTTACCGCATGACAACATTAAATCACAAGTTATCCAAGTCAGGTCAACTCTTGCCAATATTGATTCTAAAAAATTGAAGGAAGATACGGATAAAGCGAGATTGCAGCAAGCACTATTGCTGATGCGATTGCAACATTTCTTGTATCCTTCAGTGTAAACGTACTGATCTTTGTGAACACAAATCCCATCGCAATGGATGATATGACCATCACTAAATTTACAGCATCTGCAAATTCCGGTGTTATGGCAAATGTGTTTCCTATGCCGGAGCTTGAAAAAAATGAGAGGCTTGAACCCATCTTGGCAAGAAGCGATGTTGAGACCTTGGCAACCCAGACCATCAAGATAGGACCGATATAGACAAGAAACATCTGCATCCTAAGGGCCGATACGGTCTCTCTTTTTGTTATAATTACATCTGATACAAATCTTGTCAGATGCTCAAGTGTCAGTGGCGTTCCGCCTCCAGTGTCTGCAAGTTTTCCTAAAATGAAAATTATCAATCTTGTCATCCAGGAGCGGTTCTCTGCTGGTACAATAGAGGATAGTGTCTGTCCTGACTTTAGCTTGGAAAATATTGTACCAAATAACTGGTCAAAATGTTTGTTGTATTTCCGCTTTCCAAAGAGTTGAAACAATGATATGGTCATATCGTACCCGATCTTTCTGTACTCTGTAACATCTCTGAGAAACTCTGGCATGGCATTTTCCAGATTCTTTATTTGCGTAAACTGTGGTACTGTAAAAAGCGAGTTGGTTAGTGCAAACCCTAGCACACCTGATGTTATGATAAACCATGGGTGCTGCTGCAAAATAATGCCAATGGCTCCAGTGATTATTCCAACAAGAAATGCCAGCATGCTCACTGTCACCTTGTTTTGATTGCGAGGCTGCGATGTGTCTATCATAATTACAAGACCAAGGGAAATCATCGGAATTCCTATTACTCCTATGAGAACCAGCAAGAGTACCGAGCTGCCCGGAAGTAGAAATGACGTAGCTATCAGAAACGTCGGCATGATTAGTAACATGATAAGCAAAATCTCGCCAAAAGTTGACGAGGTCTCTACGTATCTTTTGATGCCAGATTTTAGAGACTCGAAAAAAGAGTCTGCCTCTCCCTCAACCAGATTTACAAGGTCTCCTCCTGTCTGCGCTGTTGCTATGTAACTTAGGAGAAACGACCGAAATGCGCGGTTTGGGTGATGCAGTGCAATCTCGTTTAGAGCTTCGAATATATCCATTGCAAACATGGTGACATTTCGGTATGCCATCTTTCCGTCAGTCTCGATAATATAAAAGAGGCTGTATCCTATTACACCAATTAGCGAATCGTAGAGGCTCTTCTCTACACTCTGCATTATTCCGGCATATCTTACAAAGTATGCAAGCTCGTGATTGATCTCTGTATCTCTTTTTGATTTTGCAAGTCTTAGTGCAACTGCTGGGTAGAAAGCAATTCCAATCGGACCTGCGGCGAGCGCAAAAAATATCGTATTTACAAATATTCCAAGTGTTACCGCAACTGGTAGTGTGATAAATACAAACAGCAAAGAAAGAGAGATGCTCTTCTTTGCCATGGTACCAGGGTTGGCAGGCCTTCCTGCCATCCTTATCTTTGATTCAATCGTACCTTCGAGGACTGACTGCAGCCTCTGGAAGACCTTGGTATCAAGTATTGGCTTTGATAGTACCACTGGTAGTACATCTGATATGGGAAGCACCTTGAGGCTTGGCCTTTTTACATCAAGTGATGTTATCTTCTGCAGATTTATCTTTCTGATCTTGCCAAGTATCTTTCTAAAATCAATTTTTTTGTGTCTTTGAATTGATATCGCCAGTACCAGACCCGCGGAAGTAATTACAAAGATTGTAAAATTGTTCAGGGCAAGCGAGATCCAGATTGATGCCATCAGACCAAAAATGATACCATTGAGATTCACGCGTTATGATGGTATCATACTAAAAAGGCAGAAAGTTTCTCACCTTAAAAACAAACTGCCGTTGTGATATCATGACGTATCATCCAAGATCAAGGAAGGCCATGTCGCAGTCAATGGAGATAGCGCTGATTATAGGAGTCGTAATAGCGATTGTTGCAGTCGTGGCATTTGCTGTCAACGGCGGGATACATTCTCTAACCCAGAACGCTTCACTTGAAATTGCACACAGCGAATTTACAAAGACATTTGATGGAACCTACTATGCCGCAGTAGACGTCAAAAACGATGGCAGCAAGGTACTAGACAATGTAACTGCTCAAATCGGCGGGTCAGTACCATACAACCTCAGCCCATCATCTCTGAGGCCAGGGCAGACTGCAAGTTACTCTGGTATAGTGGTGCCAAGTCCGGCAAACCCCCCCTCAGGTACGCAGATACCCATCATAGTCAGGGCAACTGCAGATGACGGTTCCATAACATCCAAGATAGGAACCCTGTTTGCTCCATAACCAAAGTTCCTTTTATCTTATTTTTTGTTGAGATACCATGCGCAAGACCGAGATGCTATGGTTTGAAGACGTCAGTGCGTTAAACGAGCCAGTCCTTACTTTTCCGGTATTTGGCAGAATCTCCATGAAGCAATTTTTCATTCTTGGTATAACAGGAATGATATCATATGCGCTATTTTTAGGCACACATGGTTTGGTCTCTGCAATTCCAATCTGCTTTGGTGCATTTCTTACACTAGTAAAACCAAAGGTCTGCTCTTCAGAGGAGATGATTGTATCCGGAATTTTATTTCTTGTTGGCAGACGCAGCATACAAAAAACAGAACCTAGAGTCAAAAAGCCAAAGAGCAGGCGGCTTGCAACATCGAGCAAAAAACTTGGCCTGTCAGACCCATTCATTACAGAGGTTCCAGAAAACAAGATCAGAACTATTGTATTGTCAGACCTTTCAAAACCATTCAGATTCAAGATCAAGCTGGTCGGGACAACCGGTCAGGCGCTTGCAAACATAAAGTCCAAAGTTTATCTGGATGATTCATACACCGACTCGCTTACAACTGATATCAACGGCGAGCTTGAGACAATAATTATACCAAGAACCCCAGGACAAAAGAAGATAACAGTATATGTTGACGAACAGAGCGAGCCTGCATTCTCTGAGGTAATAGAAGTGAGAACTCCTCAAGAAA
>JBOGRA010000033.1:0-15787 GCA_050749325.1 Nitrosotalea sp.
CCTGAGCACTGCGTATTTTCATAATACTAGCAACATGTTAACCAATTATCTAATTTTTGATTGTATGGGTCTTGATTTTGTTAAAAATTGCCCAATCCCTATAAGGATTATAAGCATCCAAATGAAAAATTTATCATGTCTTCAAGTTCAATTGGTCAGCGCTACGTCTTTACCAGTTTTGGCGAGAGTCATGGTAGATGCATAGGAGCTGTCGTAGATGGCTGCCCAGCAGGTTTGGAACTTGAGGAAAAAGACATTCAAAAAATGCTTGACTTGCGCAAGCCAGGTCAATCAGCCATAACAACTCAGAGAAAAGAAGAGGACAAGGTAGAAATTCTCTCAGGTGTATTTCGCGGATATACTACTGGAGCTCCAATTACAATGATAATTTGGAATCAAGATCAACGTTCTCGGGATTATGAAAATTTAACATTGAGACCAAGACCTGGGCATTCTGACTATCCAGCATACATAAAGTATAAAGGATTCAATGATTACAGGGGAGGAGGTAGATTTTCCGGTAGGCTTACTGCCACATTTGTAATGGCAGGCGCCATCGCAAAGAAATTGCTTTCTCAGACTATCAGAGTCGACACTTATTCTTACACTTGCCAGGTAGGCAAGATAAAGATGAATAACAAAGATGTATCAAAGATGAAGAAATCCATTTACAGCAATGAAGTAAGATGCCCAGATCCAAAAATAGCAGAAAAGATGCGGGCTGTTATACTTGCGGCAAAGCGAAGTGGAGATTCTGTTGGAGGGATTATTGAATCCATCACTACAAATCTACCAGTGGGTCTTGGCGAGCCAATCTTTGGTTCTCTCGAATCAGATCTTAGCAAGGCGTTATTTTCAATTCCTGCTGTCAAGGGAGTGGAATTTGGCTCAGGCTTTTACGGCTCTACCCTTAATGGTTCTCAGAACAATGACGAATTCATAACAAAGAATGGAAAGATTGCAACTAGAACAAATAACGCTGGAGGCATACTGGGTGGAATATCGACTGGAATGCCGTTAGTGCTTCGAGTTGCCTTCAAGCCTGCCTCATCCATTGCAAAAAAGCAACATACCGTAGATGTCAGGACAAGAAAACCAGTATCTTTGATAGTTCAAGGCAGGCATGACCCATGTGTAGTCCCAAGAGCACCGCCAGTAGTTGACTCTCTGGTTTCAGTAGTACTAGTTGATCATGCATTAAGAGCAGGCTTTATTCCGCCAGTAATTCGATAAGAAATGTCAGATATTGACAATCTGCGCGATAAGATGGACAGGATAACATTCGATATGCTGAAATTGTTAAGGGAAAGAAATGATACGGCAAAAGAAATCGGTAACCTCAAGAACAATCTAGGACTAGGCATAACCAATGAAGAAAGAGAGGATCAGCTTCGAACCAAGGTCCAGTCACTATGCAGAGACATTGGCCTTGATGAGAAAACGGGTTTAGCAATGCTAAATTTTCTGTTAAATGAATCTGTCAAGATACAATCAACAAATAAACAAACTCATCTTTCAGTATTCTTGAAGGCAAAAACACTAGAAAAGCAAGGAAAAAAAATAATTCACATGGAAGTAGGCGAACCAGACTTTCTTCCACCAAAGACAGTCAAGAGTGCACTTTCCCAAGTCTATGATATGGGATACACAAAGTATGGCGATTCAAAAGGAATGGCAGAGTTCCGAGAAGCTCTTGCAGTATATGTTACCAAGACATTTAACACCAAAACAGATTCAAAAAACATTCTTGTCTCACCTGGTGCAAGATTTTCAGTTTTTCTTGCAATATCTACCCTTCTAAATCCTGGAAATGAGATAATAATAATAGAACCTGCATGGCCCGCATACAGAGACAATGCTCTAAATTCAGGAATCAAGGTCAGAACTATTCACACAAGCCTAGAAAATAGTTGGGAACCTAAAATAGCAGAGATTGAAAACGCAATCAACCAAAATACAAAAATGATAGTGCTAAACTATCCAAACAACCCCACAGGAAAAATACTACCAGAAAAGTTACTAGACCAAATAATTAACATCTCAATAAAAAAAGACCTTTATGTTTTAAGTGATGAGATTTATTCTTCATATGCATTCAAAAATTGGAAGAGTGTCCTTTCTTACGAATACAACAAATCAATTGTGACCCAGTCTTTCTCTAAATCTCATGCAATGACTGGATTTAGGATAGGGTATGCCGTATCAAGTTGTGAAATAATAGATAAGATGGCAAAACTACAGGCGTTGGCTCTTACAAATGTGTCAGAACCAATTCAATACGTAGCCATGAAAGCCCTTGAAGACGATATTACCGATAATGCTAAAATCATCAGAACCAGACTAGAAGCTGTGGTAAAAAAGGCAAGAAGCATGGAAATGGAGTTTGTGGAACCAGATGGTGCAATGTATCTCTTTGCCAAGAGTAAAAAACTGCATTTTGACTCTGTTGAATTTATAAACAAGCTTTTAGAGCATGGTGTTGCCATAGCTCCTGGCGAGGGATTTGGAAATTATCAAGAATTTATTAGGATATCGGCTTGCAAGCCAGAAGAAACACTTAACCAAGGAATGAAGATAATAGAAGAAGTGATGAGGATGGAAAAATGAAGAAGAAAGTAGCTATACTTGGTTCAGAGGGCCAAATAGGCAAGTGGTTTACAAAGTATTTTCTTGAGAAGGGCTTTGAGGTAATAGGTTTTGATGCCGAAAAAGAGATCCTAAATAAGGCGGTTACAAAGGCGCAGTCCCTTGTTGGCGCAATCTTATCTGCAGATTATGTGATTCTCTGTATCCCAGTCAAGCGTACCCCAGAAACTATAAGGCTGATTGCAAAAGAGATGAAAAGAGAATCTTATCTTATTGACGTTTCGTCACTTAAGATAAAAACTGCAGCTGCCCTATCAAAAATTCCAGACAAAGTAATCCCAATTTGCATTCATCCAATGTTTGGACCCGGAACAAAGAAGATGAAGGGACAGAACATAATCTCCATTCCAATTCGTGATGCAAAAAAAGAACTTTTGGTGGCAAAATCCTTGTTTCCTGAAGCAAATTTTGTTCAAATAGATGCGACAGAGCATGACAAAAAAATTGCAATAATCTTGAGTATGACTCACTTGGTCAACTTGACACTTGCTAACATACTTGCAAAGGAGGAAAACTTTACGCTAGTTGAAAAGATGGCAGGCACCACATTCAAGGCACAAAAGCTTCTCACTGCTGGAATAATGACAGAATCACCAGAACTCATTGAAACAATAATCTCAAATCCAGAAATTAGAAGATATGCCGAAGAGTTCTGGAAAGACATAGGCAGGATGCTTATTTTGATTCAGGAAAATAGGACTGAAGAGATTCTCAAGTATATTGGCAGTGCAAAAGAGAGGCTTGCAAAAAATGTCGACATGGAAGATGCATACAAAAAATTAGTATCCATGGTAAACGCAGTTGAAAAATAGTTGACATCCACAAAAATTGTTACTTCCTTTTTAGTTCACAACGACAAATATCTTATCTTAAAGCGAAGCGAAAAAGTAAAGTCGATGAAAGGTCTTTGGGCCGGAATATCTGGAATCATAGAAGGCGATGAAAAGCCAACCTACAGAGCAAAAAGAGAAATATTGGAGGAAGTAGGCATAACAGAAAACAAGATCAGTCTTCTTAAATCTGCACAGCAAATTCGTGTAGATTCTCCGCAATACGCAAACCACGAATGGTTGATTTTTCCGTTCTTATTTTCTGTACAAGATCCTATAATTACTCTGAACTGGGAGAATCAAGAATACGGATGGATACGGCCTTCAGAACTTTCCCAGTATCAAACAGTTCCAAGCCTTGACAAGGTACTAGCTAGCTTGTTGTAGTTTTTCTTCTGTTACTTCATCAGATTTTGTGTATCTCTGTTGTGGAAGCATTATGTATACACACGCCCCACCACACATTGTACATGGTACAGTATTTCCCTTGAGTTGACCTGTTCTTGCATGGATTCGTGCTGCCTCTTCAGGATCAATTGATAACGCAATCTGTTTTTCCCAGTTGAGAGTTCGTCTTGCTTCTGTCATTTCCATATCCCACTTGATTGCCTTGTCTCTCAATTTTACAAGGTCGGCAGCATGCGCGGCAATCCTATATGCAATCAGCCCAGCCTTTACTTCGTCAGCATTAGGCAAAGCCAAGTGTTCTGCCGGAGTAAGGTAACACAGTAAATCTACCCCTTCACTTGCAGATATTGCAGCACCTATGGCACTGGCAATATGATCATGACCAGAAGCTACATCGGTCACAAGTGGTCCCAATACATAGTACGGAACATCACCAATCAACGATTTTGCTAGTCTAACATTTGCAGCAACTTCATTTAGCGGCACATGCCCAGGGCCTTCCACCATTACCTGTACATCTTTTTCATGTGCTCTTTTCGTTAACCTTGATATGTTAATCATCTCCTGAACCTGCAATTCATCATGCGAGTCCAGTATGGAACCTGGCCTTAGGGCATCACCCAAGCTAAAGGTAACATCATACTGTCTTGCCAGATCTATCAGATAATCAAAGTGCTCATAGTATGGATTTTCCTTGTCATACTTTAGCATCCAGGCAGCCGTGATGGTTCCTCCCTTGCTTACTATTCCGCCATGCCTTTTTACTGCCAAGATTCTTTTTGCTATATCTTTTGTAATACCAGAATGTATGGTGGTATAATCTACTCCATCTTTTATGTTATGTTCAAATGCATTAAGAAAGTCGTCCTCAGTGATATCAAGTGGATTCTTGTGTTTTTCTACACCATAATTGTAAGCTTCGTATACTGGAACGGTACCAAACGTTATAGGAGCTGCCTCAAGCAGTGTCCTTCTGAAAAGACCCACATCCCCACCATCACTCAGATCCATCATAGTATCTGAATGGTATTTTACAGCAACTTTGGCCTTTTTTACTTCTTCATCCAGATTCTGATTTAGAGTAGAATTACCAATATTGACGTTAACCTTTGTTTTCAATCCCTTGCCAATTCCTACCACGTGAATCTTTTGCGGTCTGACGTTGTTGTGCGGAATTATAATCGAGCCGTTTGCTATTTTTGGAATTAGCCAGTCTAAAGTTACATCTTCGTCTTTTGCCACTGTTTTCATTTCTTCGGTGGCAGCGCCTCTACGGGCTGCGCTCATTTGTGTTCCCAATTTACCTTTTTTACCAATCGATTGAATTTAAACGTGAGTTTCCTATGATAATGTCATGAATGTATTATCCATAGCAGGTTCTGATCCATCTTCTGGCGCAGGCATTCAAGGAGATATAAAGACATTCACTGCTCTTGGAGCATACGGGCTTGTCGCAATTACTGTATTAACGAGCCAAAATTCTTCAAAGTTTTTCAAGTCAGAACCTGTTTCATCTGAAATCATAAAGAGTCAGATAAGATCAGTTCTGTCAGATTTCAAGATTGATGCAATAAAGATAGGAATGGTATATGACAAAAAAACCATAAAAACAATTCATTCTGAACTGAAAAATCTAAAGGTACCCATAGTGCTTGATCCTATTTTCAAATCAACGACTGGAGGAACACTTCTTCGTGCGGACGCTTTTTTGGATTTTAAGAAATTACTCATATCTCTTTCATATGTTATAACTCCAAATGTACCAGAAGCTGAGAGAATCACAGGTATGAAAATCAAGTCTTGGAGTGATGCGAAAAAAGCAGCTCTGAAGATAAATTCCATGGGTGCAAAAAATGTCATAATAAAAGGTGGACACCTGCAAGACGATAAGGTAAGCGACCTCTTACTTGAAAACAAGAGATTTCACATGTTTTCTCAAAAGAGGCTACCGCGAGAAAGTCATGGCGGAGGATGCATATTTTCTGCCGCGCTTTGCGTAAATATAGCGAAAGGAAAAAGATTGTCAGAAGCTACAAGGCTTTCACAAAAGATTTCGTTTGAATCCATCAAGAATGCCACAAGAATTGGAAAAGGGTTAGATATTGTAAGACAAAAAAATGCTGATACGGTAGAAGATGATCTTTCTATAGCCATCAATCAATTTATCAACATCAAAGGAATTTACGATCACATACCAGAAGTACAGACAAATTTTGTGTTTTCTAAACCTCATCCAGAATCTATTTCCCACGTACTCGGACTTGAGGGACGCATAGTCAAAACAGGAGAATTGGTTACAGTGGCAGGTACGCTCAAGTATGGAGGCTCAAAACACGTGGCCAATGCAGTTCTTGAGATGGCAAGAAAATTTCCCTCAATAAGATCTGCCATTAATATCAAATACGACAACAAGACAATCAAAAAAGCTATTGCAAAGAGATTTTGTGTAGCATATTATGACAGAGCCATGGAATCACATGGCATCAAAGATACCGAAGGAAAAACGATATCGTGGGGGATAAAAAGCGTAATTGAGAAACTTAAGAGTCCTCCAGATATCATATATCACAAAGGAGATGTTGGAAAAGAACCTATGATCTTGCTATTTGGAAAAACCCCAAAAGATGTCTTGACAAAGCTTGTCAAGATCAGGTAGAATGTTTTTATCCTTCAAAATAAATACTACTTTCTTAGACTACATCTTATGAAGGCTGTAATCTTGGCTGGCGGGCTTGGAACAAGACTTCAACCTTACACTACATTTCTGCCAAAAGCTATGCTTCCGCTTGGAGAAAAGCCGCTTTTAGAACATTTGATCGAATGGGTAAAGAATAGCGGCGTTGATTCATTTGTCTTATGTGTAAGTTATTTGAGAAGAACAATAGAGGACTATTTTGAAGATGGAAGTAGATTTGGTGTAAAAATAGAATATGCAGTTGCAAATAGGCCTCTGGCAACGGCAGGACAGCTAAAAACAGCACAAGAGTTTATCGATGATACTTTTGCTTGCTTATATGGAGATTCAATTTTTGAATTTAGTTTGAAAAATATGATTAATTACCATAGAAAGAAAAAATCCTTTGTGACCATGGGATTGTCCGAGTACAAGACCAAGATTCCATATGGATTCATAGAAATGGACAAGACCAACAGGGTCAAGACATGGCAAGAAAAGCCAGATGTGAAAGGGAACATCAACATAGGATGTTATGTCATGGAGCCAGGAATTTTTGATTTAATTCCAGAAGGCAAGCCCTATGGAATGGATCTTGTTATTCGCAGTGCATTGGCTAAGAAGCACAGGGTGAGCGGATATTCGATTAAGAAGGGGTTTATCGACATAGGCGACAAAGCTTCCTATCGTCGTGCGTATCAGCATTATTTGGAAAGGCTTGGCCAGATCTAAGTCTTAAACCATGACTGAAATTAAGATACGCAAGATCCAGAAAAAAGATCTTTACAACGGATTTCTATATTCGCTTGATTCACTTAGGAATACAAGTGACATGAGCCCAAGAAAAGCTCAGGCCATATTTGATAAGATTTCTAAAAATCCAAATGAGGCAATATACGTTGCAGTAATGGATTTGAAAATCATAGGTGCGGCAAGTATCATAATTGAACAAAAATTCATACATAATGGAGGGAAGGTTGGACACATCGAAGATGTCGTAGTTGCAAAAGAATTCCAAGGAAAAGGGATTGGCCAAAAAATAGTGTGTTCCCTATTGAAATATGCACAAAAACAAAGTTGTTACAAAACCATTCTTGATTGCACAGATGATCTTATTCCTTTTTACAAAAAAATAGGATTCAAGTTACATTCTAATTCAATGAGATTTGATCATCTATCAAAAAAGTAATCTCTTTTTGGTCTAGGCTTCAAGCGAAATAAAAGGCCTCCAGTTATCATGACAGGTATTGACACACCCACAAATAGAGTCGAAGTAAGTGAAAGGTCCGGAACTACATATGCAACAGGTATCTGCGGTATCAATGTACTGACGTAGATCATTCCAACTAACATCACAGCACCTCCAGCAACAATAAAGGAACCGCAAAGTATTGAACCATATCCACGTGCCAACAAAAATGAAGATCCTGCAAGTATCAACCCCGGTGCTCCACTAATTGAAATAAATTCTAGAATCGATGATGTGGCATCGATATCGTACGATGGGTTTTTTAGAAAATGCGATATAGATATCAATTCAGCTACAAACAATACAAACATTACGAAGCTTGCCGCAGCTACCCACTTTTCAACTGCCACAGTTATTCTTGATTTACTTCAATAAATAAACCAAATGATTGGCTATATGATTCCAACTAGACTTGCCAATTCTTTTCTGCAAGCCGAACCAAGCTCCTCTGCTGCCTTTTCTGGAGTTATCTTGTTCAAGAAAACGCCATATCCTCTTTCAAGACCAGACCAAGAATCAGATTGTGGATACACCTCTATATGCCAGTGAATCTGTCGGTTGTTTTTCTTTTCTGGTGAGAGATGAAACACCATATTATATGTAGCATTTTTCATGGTATTGGTAAGTCCACCAAGTGTGGCCCTCAGGATCAAAGACAGATCATTTATCTCCTTTTGAGTTATTTTCGAAAAGCTTGTCGTGTGTTTTTTTGGATATATCCAAAATTCATATGGATGTGATGGAGCCCATGGGCAGAATGCCAAGAACCCTTCAGTTTGCAGGATCTGCCTCGGCCCACCTGTTTCAGTACTTACAGTTTGACACATTGGACATATACCTTTTTCATTTAGAATCTTGTGTGCAGCCTCTGCTTCCTGTTCTATTATGGGAGGAATTGTAGAAAATGTAACTATATTGATATTTGGGTGAATAACAGGGCCGCCAGCCTCTTTGCCGTGGTTTACATAGATGGAGACATAGGTTACCCCCCTTTGTGTGTATAACCACCTAAGCCTATCCTGAATTACAACTAGAACATTAGACCACTGTTCAACAGGTATACTAGCAAGCGAGTCCTTGTGTTTTTCAGATGCAACCACGATATAGTGATAACCATAGGCGGGCTCACTGTAAAGAGGCCTGTCACTGTAAGAATTCTCAGATGTAGTGGCAACTACAGGATTCTTGCTTTCAAAGACTCTAACAGACCAATTTTCCACATAGTGATCTTCAGTATCCTGAAGTCTTTGCAACATACCATCCTTTGCAACAAGGGAGAGCGACGATGGATTTGTCATAGATTCATTTCCAGGACAATAAGGACATTTCTTTGAATCGCTGGGGTGGTCATCATATTGAGAGACAATTACGAATTTATCAATAACATAATCCTTGCGAAGATCTCCCATATCTGATAAATTCCTGATCTGCTGAGTTAAAACCTTTTCAATGATCGGAACATGTTATTCAATACTAGAAGATCTGGCCTCAAATATACTGGAACAGATATTCTTATCTGAAAAAGGGAGAAAACAGAATGTCAAGCATGGATCATTCCGATAACACGTCTAAGAAATTTGTAATTGCCACATGATCAGGAAAACCTGAGAGTTTTTCTTTAATCGAATCTACTAAAAACTTGTAGGAATTTCCGTAAAGATCTTCTAGTACTTCTCGTAGACATTTTGGATTTTCATAGCAATCAGAAAGAGTAATGGAATATTTTTCATCAAGAAGTTTTGAAACTTCTGTATATCTTCTAGAATCAATATCTATGAGTGTTTTTCCGATTGCCAGAATAACAAGATTTTTCTTCATAGCAAGATCGTTGTAGGTCATGGTTGCATATCACGTCAGTTTATGAAAAACCTAGGTGTATGTAATTCCGGATTTGGTATTTTCTAAATGGTCGAATTTTATGCATTTCCCTAGTATGTGACACACCATAGATATTGTTCTGTTTATCAGGTACAAACAAACTTGCCACAAATACTCCAAGTTGTGAGATTTACCTAAAAATACGCTTAAATTTGAATAAAATACGTACACAGTCATCAAGATGTCTACGGAATCGCTAAGACAAGACCATGCGCTAATCGAGAAAGTGCTAAAGTCCATGTGGGCAACAATTCCGCTTTTGCAGAACGGAACCAAGATACCTGAACCTATAATTTCACAAGTTATTGATTTTACAAAAAACTTTACTGATTTGTGTCATCATGGAAAGGAAGAAAGTTCACTCTTTCCAGAACTTGAAAAAAAAGGCATGCCAAAAGAGAGCGGGCCTATTGCAATTATGCTTATGGAACACGCACTGACCAGAAAGTTGGCTGCAAGAATGGAAGAGTCTTACAACACATACATAACCACAGGCAATTCAGCCCAATTGATTACAGATATGCAAGAATACATCAATCATGTAGTTCAGCACATTTGGAAGGAAAACAACCGCTTATTTGAGATGGCAGAGATGGCTCTGCGAAATGATGTGGAACGAATAAACTCTGAGCTTTCAAATGTTGAATCAGAAAAACTCAGAGAGATTGGCAGAACAAGAGAGTCTTATGAAAAACTTGCCGAGGATCTTGCAAAACAATTTCCATTACAAGAAAGATAACAACATATAACCACCAAAGGATTTTTCTACCAAACCATTCCTAAAGAGATATGAAAATCACATCTACACATGATAGAAAATTTTTTGCATATAAAATAGGATGTATTTAGATTGACAGCAAAGACAGGAAATAAGGTAAAAGTAGAATATGTGGGAAAACTTGGCGACGGATCAGTTTTTGATAGCTCAGAAGACCACGGAAAACCATTAGAGTTTGAAGTAGGCTCAGGCCAGGTGATAAAAGGATTTGATGACGCAATTTTGGGAATGAATGAAGGAGATTAGAAAGAGTTTACCATACAACCTGCTGAGGCCTATGGGCAACACGATCCAACTCTAGTACAAAAAGTTCCAAGAGAGGTATTCCCACAAGAGGCAGATCTTACAGCAGGACTGCTCTTTGAGGCAGGTCTGCCAACAGGCGAGAAAGTACCTGCAATGATTACTGCAGTTGATGAGGCAATAGTTACAGTAGACCTGAATCATCCCCTGGCAGGAAAGACACTGAATTTTAAGATAAAACTCAAAGAGATATCTATTTGATTTTCTTATTACAAATCAATTAGACCGACTAACATTTTTTAACATATTCAGGCTGGCAAATAATTATGATCGACTTGAAAAAATCAAGGTTTATGTAATATATGAAAAACTTGGAAGATGGGGCTGAATAAGAATTACCAACAATTCCAATATTCACATGATCTATGTCTTACTTGACGGAATAGGAGACTTGCCTCATCCAGACTTGAAAGGAATGACTCCACTAGGATATGCCAAGACCCCAAATATGGACAGGCTTGCAAGTAACGGAGCAATAGGTGAAGTCATTTCAGTAGGAAAAGGAATAGCCCCTCAATCAGACATTGCTGTCTTTAACATGTTAGGTTATAGATTTGAGAATTCAGTGTATGTAGGAAGAGGAGTCATAGAATCGATAGGGATTGGAATTGATTTCAAAAATGGGGACCTTGCACTACGTGGAAACTTTTCTACTGTAAACGACGAGCGCGTCATAACTGATAGAAGAGCGGGCAGAAAGATTGAGCGAGAAGACGCGATTGCCATTGCTCACGAATTAGAACAAAAGATCAAGTTTTCAAACCCAAAAGCGTCGGTAGTAGTATCACCGACCATAGGGCATAGAGTCATAGTAAGGATAAGATGTGATGAAGAGTTTCTATCACCAGATATCAGCAATACAGACCCAGCATATGCAAGAATTGATGGCATGGGCGTTGCAAAAGCTGTTGGAGATTACTTGAAGATCGAAAGATCACTTCCCTTAAACGAATCAGCGGAGGCAAAACTCTCTGCCTCACTTGTAAATGAATTCACAGATCAGTCACTTGCCATCATGAAAAATAGTGAGATAAACAAGAGGCGCAATACACAGGGCAAGAAACTTCTAAATTCAATATTGTTACGCGACGCTGGAAACAGGTTCCCAGATGTCATTCCAATAAACCAATTGCATGAGATGAAATTTTCTTGCATAGTTGACATGCCAGTTGAAATCGGCATAGCAAATGTGCTAAAGATGCAGACATTCAATGCTGGAGGACTGACTGACTATGAGGAAAAGGCAAGAGTTGCGGCAAAGGCAATGGAAACACAGAATGCCATTTACGTACATATCAAGGGTCCGGATGAATTTGGCCATGACGGAGATGCCATCGGAAAGATGAAAAACATAGAGGAGATCGATACTAGGTTTTTTGGCACTCTGTTAGATCTCATAGACACCTCAAAGATTTCAGTTGTAATATCAGGAGATCACTCCACCCCATGCATAAACAAGGGACATAGTGATGATCCTGTTCCAATTTTGGTCTCTGGCGATTCAGTCAAAAAGGATGGAACTACGAGATTTACTGAAGAGCAGGCAAAAAAAGGAAAGATAGGTTTGCTTGCAGGTGCAGATGTAATCAGGACTGCAATCAGCCTCATCAGATAGCAAAAGTGTCAATCTTTCCAGTCTTTATCAGATCATAGATTTTTTTCTTGAATTCATCTATGTCTATGCCATTGTACTTGCCTGTGGAACTAGCAAGTTTTTGCATTGCACGACTCATGATAGAAAGACAAATATCATTTTCATACTTTTGATAATGGACAAACGCAGCAGCGGTAAGAATTATACCTTGTACAAGATCTTTTTCTCCTCCATCTGTTTTTTTCCAGACTCCTTCAAGAACTTCGTGACACTCCCAAAATCTTTCACTATTGAAATACAACCTCCCATTTTCTAACGCCTCATCTTTTTCTATTTCTTCTTCAACAAGATGTCTAGCATGATCAAGATCTCCAATTGATCCTAATTTTTCAACTAGCAGATCAAGATGTTCTTTTGCAATAGATACATCAAATTCCAAGTATCTTTTTGAAACTCGTGTATCCCTAATGATAGCATCCAACTCGGAAGTCAGTTGGTCTGCTTTTTTTAGTAGCACTGGTGCATCATGTGGCAGATAACCTGTGTTCTTTAGATGAACCATGAAACGATCCATGTTGTACTGATATTCAGATTTCTTAAAATTGTTAGCTATTTACTCGTTAAGATTTATATGAACTATTAAAAGGACTCACAACACATGTCTATGATTGAAGTTACACGAGATGTGAAGAATCCTCTACTTTCAAGAAGAGAGATCACGTGTACGTTCAAAGGACTTGCAGGCAGACTCAAGAGGTTGGAAGCCGTTGATATGATATCAAAACAATTCAATCTTGAAGGCAAGATTGTGATTCCAATAAATCTCAAAAATGAGACTGGCAGACCAACGCTTTCAGGTACATTTTATGTCTACGAAGATGAAAAGTTGGCAAAGGAACATCTCAAAGCAGCATTATTCAAAAGATTAGAGAAAGCCAAGGTAGTACCTGCAAAAGAAACTGAACCCGCACAAGCAGCAGAAGTCAAACCTGCAGAAGAGAAGAAGGAAGAGACGAAATAATGGCTGGCAAGAAAGGCTCAAGCCCTTCAGTTTACAAGTACTACAAGGTAAAAGATGACAAAGCAGAGAAGACAAAAAAAGAATGTTCAAGATGCGGCAAGGGGGTTTTCATGTCAGATCACAAGGACAGACGAACTTGTGGCAAATGCGGCTATACCGAGTTCACGAAATAATCAATAAAGTTTCTTCGTTCTCAGTTTTGAAGATTTTTGTTCTATTTGCTCTAATTTTTGAACCAGAGAGGGATTAACTCTGGTCTTTGCAAGCATGTCAGCAGGAATCTTGACTATGTTTCTGTCAAGTGCGACGTTTATTGTAGGCAATTTCTTTTGAATCCAATTTTTTAATACCTTGTCTTCAAGCTTGTAATCCCGAAACCCCTCTGGAAATTTCTTTGTTATGTGTAACAAGAGTGTCTTGTCATCAAATACCGAACGAGGTTCGAACAATCTAGTAGTATCAGCATACATGCTTTCAAAGAGATTGCCTGAGATCTCATCGGATACCATCTCCATCTTGGACATTCTTTTAATTAATTCAAGATAGTGCAAAAACTCATGGGCAAGTATAGCATGTATTGTGCCTTTTAGACCATAGGCAACAAGTGGGGCAGTGATTTGAATAATGATCTCCACCTTTTCGTTTGCAACTACAGGAAGCGTTCTTGCAAACAAGATTCCACAGTCAAATGAGCCAGCAGGCTGTGAGATTACAATTGAGGGCTCTATGTATGCCAATGGAAAATTAATTCCAGATGCTTTTTCTACCCTGCCTATACCCTCAAGTACGATCTCAAATCTCTTGACGATTAGTGAGTGAATTTTGTCTGACAGAATACCATTTTTGTGAGATTCATGTACTTTTAACAGCGGATCCAATCAAAAAAGCTTGAATCCAACTCTAATAAAACTTTGATATTCATTCCATCAGATCTTTCCATAATGGAACCTAGAGAAACTCCGTTATTAAGGCACAAAAACAGTTTCGTTTTGCTTATCCTTTCTTTTTGTACAAATCCAAAAGCTTGCCGACAAAGATGCTATTATCAAGTTCAGGATTTGTTTTCTTTGCATCATGAATTACCTTAAGAAACCTTACAAATGTTTCTTCTTTTACAGTAATTGTCTTGTATTCTTTGCGAGGCAATAATATAGAAATGCAGAGGTTTTTGATAAGTTCTTGGTAAAGGTTTTATAGAAATTTTTTGTAAAATTGCCTATTTGGTGGGAACAAGAGCAAAAATCAGTGCAAAATAGATCAGTAACTTTTCCTTCTCATGCATTCAACGTCAAGAGCCATTTTCATAATCGCCGATTCCATTTTAGAAAATTCCTCAAACAATTTTTCATCCGTGCTTGTCTTGTCTAGGCCGCATTGTATTCTCATCATTATTTTTGCCATATCATAGAGAGTTGGTATCAAATCGGTGACAGAGATATCATCTTTTGGTTTAAGAACTAGTCTTCTGTTTCGTTCTAGCGATCTTTCACGGCCAATAAATTCACCTTCAATCATCATTTAATTAGTCAGAGATAATCAGTATAAAATAATTTGTCCCGTACCATACAAGTGAAAATAGAATATTTTATTTTCCAATTTGAGATACTAATTCTGGTCACTTAGTTTATCCAAAAATTCCCGTATGGAATCATAATAGGCAAACTCTCCCAAGATAGTTTTAACTGACTTTGTCATCACAGCACAAACACTATTGTCGAAATTCTCCTCTAGAATTTTTTTCAAGTATTGTGGATTATCAAGACAATCAAAGACGGTAGCAGTGTAATCTTCTCGCAGCCTGATAGTTACCTTATCAAATATGGAATTACCCATGCTAAGCAATGTACTCTCTATTGCAAGCCCAACGAGAATTTGCTTTGGTTTTTTATTCAGGTTACTGACCTGAGGTCTGTTTTCTATTTCCTCAGTTTTGACATTTTTTCTGTGCTGTTTTCCTGTAATCAATTCCAAATATTGAAAGCTACAGCTAGGATTAGAGCAGTGATAATTTCCCGAACCTGGATCAAACTCAATCAATGGACGCTCACAGTCTGGACAATGTGTTATCATCAAATATTACCTAGTACCGGACCTGTGTCACACATTTATTTATGTATGGTGACAGTCTTCAATTTTAAAGCATTTAGGAAAAATGTTTTTTATATTTCCAACCTCAATTTTTATCCATTCACAAAAGATTTGCCAAGTCGTGTTGTCAGTATCATTCCACTGAAAAAACGTGAACGTTATTCCAGTTGAATTCTCTGAAAAAGGGATTATCCTCAAATACGCTGGCGTCATGTGTTGTTCAGTTGGTCCTGCGTATATATCAATCAGGCCTGCATTTGAATCGATTTTAAACAGTATAAAGACTTCCCCTATGGGGGTCATTGCTTTGTACTTGCC
>JBOGRA010000034.1:0-15130 GCA_050749325.1 Nitrosotalea sp.
AAAGAGACTAATTTTACAAGAATAACGAAGGATTTTAGAATCAGATCATTTGTAAACGCTTTGTCTGCTCTTCATAAATGGATTGAGTGTAAACCAATAATGCTGGTCTGTTACTCATCTTACACCAGAAGAATCTGAAGTATACAACGTTCTAAAAGATGGGGGAACGGCATCATGGATTGCAGAAAAAACACGCTTTTCCTCATATGATGTTATGGGCATACTATGGAAGCTTGAGCAAAAAGGAATTACAGAACGGGGGTATGCTGAGACAAAAAAGACAGAGCATGATCCTCTGTCAGGAAAGAAGACCACCGAGACTAAAAGGCAGGAATATTTTATACCAACAGAGGAAGGCAAGAAACTTGCTGACAAGGACGAGCTGGTCCCACTTTTACCGTGGCATGGAATTGACATTGAAATTATCACTACCAAACCTCAGGATTTCCATCCAAAACATGATATGCAAACACAAAACAACAAATCAGAGATCAAGGGAGAGCAAGTTTCTCAAATTCCAAATCTTTCAGATGGGATTGATTTTTCTAAATTAACTAACGAACAGTTGAAGGCCTTTGTCACCATACCACAATTCAGTCACTTTGCAAAACAGATACTTGAGAATAGGGGATATTTTGTCTCGATAAAGGAGGGAAAAGCTAGGCTGCGCAAAAGGTATTAAGGTAAATTTGTGTAGTCGGAAACACAAGCGTGAGAGATGAACTTGTAACTATCTTGTTCTAGAATTAAGCTCGATAAAATTAATAACCCTTGAGGGGTTTTATTATAGCACACATGCAAGCACAACAATTGAATACTTACAGAAAAGTCAAGGTTGATCCCAAGATCGAAGTCAAAATGATAGGTGCTTTAAGGAAAAGCGGACAACCATTTATGGCAGTATCAAGAACAGAATACTACATTTCAAAAAAACAGTGTGACATACTTTCAAAGTTAAATATTCCATATACGAAACTGTAGACGTTGTCCAAACGTCTACTTCAAAATAAAATAAAACTTCATTATAAATTGCCAACCAATTATAACAACGGAGATCCTATTCCAGATCAAGATATTGTAGATGTGAAAAATTTCTTCGTTGACCGCTATGATGGTTTGTGAATTGATCTCCATCCATTAACATTGAGTGGTTTATAAGTATATTAATACATTTACATTGAAAGGTATATAACTATATTAAGTTATTTACATTAATAGTAATGAGTCTCTTACCGCAATTATACGACGCAAATCCTTGGTGGGAAGACGCGGATAAAATAAAGACTGACCCTCAAATACGCGCATGGTCTTCCAGCAGCCTGAAATGGGATCCTAGAATTCGCCAAACCTTTGATTTTGCAAATGATATCATATACTCGCTTAGGGGCCCACGGCAGGTAGGTAAAACAACATTGCTGAAGATACAGATAATGCAATTTCTAGAACGAGGCATTTCACCGTGGAATATAATGTATTATGCATTTGATATAGACAACTCTTCAAAAAATATAGTCGAGATAATTGACAACTATCTGGCAAATACGAAAAGAAGACGAACAGATAAACACACGTTTGTCTTTTTGGACGAAGTTTCCAAAGTAAGAAACTGGCAAGACGGAATAAAATTACTCAAAGACAGGGGTGCGCTTGACAATTGTACTGTGTTAGTAACAGGCTCACACATGATTGATCTAAAAAAGTCACTAGAGAACTTGACAGGAAGGCGGGGCAGGACAGACGATGCATATGATAAAATAATATTGCCAATGAAATTTTCAGAATATGCCTCACTTGTAAATCCGGAGATAAAAAAAGTAATTGACGCAGCCAAATTAGCTAGAAGGGAAGATCGGATAAAAACAATGAACAAATTACTGAATGCCGAGATTGAATCAATACTTGAGGAGCTGCACACGAACATAGAAGAACTCAATTCATTGTTGTCTGATTATATGTTAACGGGAGGAATCCCTCAAGTAGTGAACAAATATTATGAGAAAGGCTTTCTTGACGACTATCTTTACTCGACATATTTGGATTACATTTTAGGGGATCTAAAATCACTAAGAAAAAATCAGACATTATTTAAGCAGCTTATCTCAAATGTGATCAAAAATATAAGTTGGCCACAAAGCTGGCTTTCATTACAAAAAGATACAGACATACGAAACCCATTGACAGTATCGGAGTATATCGACGATCTGGCTCACATGTTTGTCCTCACACGTTTTCGAAGCTATGATCCTGAAAAAAGGCGGATAGTTTTGCGCAAAAATAAGAAAATCCACTTTCACGACCCGTTTTTCTTGCACGCAATAAATAGCTGGATAGAAGGAGGAAAACCCTTTAGGCTTAGCCAGTCTTTTATCGAAAATGAGGCAAATCAGGGGGCATTAGTGGAAGGAATAGTTGGCGATCACCTGATCCGTTTGGCATTTGGTCTGGCAGAAACCAAGCAGAATTTTGACTATGATAATCATGTTTTCACATGGAATCTTGGAAAAGAAAGGGAGGTTGATTATGTTTTACATATGGGTAGCAGGCCGGACTTGCCAATTGAGGTAAAATATAGGAAAAACATTGAAAACAAACACCACAAGGGAATCAGTTACTTTCATTCACTTGCAGGCACTAAGAATGCCATTTTATTGTCAAAAACGGCTTTGGCAAAATCAGGCAATACCGTTGTGATTCCCGTGTCAATCTTTCTGTTAATGATCTAGCCTTAAAAACAATATCGAGAATAAATTACATGAGCGAAACGATACCAGTACCAAAAGAACTGCTCGAACAGATAATGAAAAAGATGGAATGCGTAGAGAGTCGAATCAAAAGACTCGATAAATTATCAAAGGTATAATTACGAACCTGACTTTTCTTTCAAGACCTTTACAAGCATCTCTTTTAGCTCATTGTAGTCTCTCTTTAGACTGGCTACATCTCTAACATAATTTTCAATTCTGCTTGCTTCATCCTTTATCTTTGCCTCTCTTTGCTGTGCAAGCTTCCTTGAAAGTATGGTACCACACTTTGTACAATGACTCTTGTCAGTAGAATTACGTTCCTTGCAGGAAGGACATATTTTTGATAGCAGTATTGATTCAGAATCGGCCTGTTTTTTGAGGCCATGCAATTTTAGTATGGCGTCTTCTTGATCAGAGGACGCAAGATGCTCATATCTTGATAACATATTGGAGCTTTTCGACCAATTTCCGTATAGCTTGACCAAGTTTCCAAGCTTCTTTGAATACATTGTAAGTGATGTGTGACGGAAGAGGTATACCCATATGCGCTTCTTGATTCCTGCCATTTGAGCTGCTTTTTTGATAAGATAGAAGAGCATCGGATATCTCATCACTCCTTCCTTGTTGTTGTGATACCAAAGAAAGGCATAAGGATCGTCACTATGTGGATGTTCTGCAAGCCATTCTTTGATTGGTACAAAACTTGTAACAAGTGCAAGCCTCTTTGGACCTGTCTTGCCTGTTGTATCAACCCGGACAAAATCATCTTCAAACTGTAAACCTCCTATTCTGATGTTAAATAACTCACCTGGTCTGTACGATCCTTCAAAAAGTGTAAAAACGAGTGCGATGTTTCGCTTGACATACCTTCCCTTGCTTGCCTCTTTTACTGCATTGAACAGATTTTCAAGTTCAAGATCAGTGAGTAAATCTTTTGCTTGAATCTTTTCATATCTGTCCTTGAAGCAGCTTGGTGTAATCCATGAAACATTAGGATCATAATCCTTGCCCTTTGCTTGGTCTGCAAGCTCGTTATGTATTGAGAAATGATACAGTCTTTTTAGTGTAGTAAGAATATCTTTTTTGACCGAGTTCTGGTAATTTGTATCAGCTATTGCCTTGTATATCGATTCGATATCCTTTCTTGTCCATTCTGATATCCTTTTGTCGTCCTTGATAGTTAGTATACGTCTTGTACACTCTGCATAGTTGGTAATCCTCCCAAGTGACCTGTTCTCAATCTTTAATCTGTCAAGAAACTCGCACGCAGTATTTGCGTTTTCTGCAGAAAACTTTCTATGAAGGCTGGCCCTGGCATACTCGATCCTTTTCTTTGAATTGTGGATATCAAGCTGGTCCATCATATCGAGATCGACCCATTCAATTTAAGGGGTAAAATTTGTTCATAGTGGGATTCCATAATGATAGTAAGCGCCAGGTAAGGGATTCGAACCCCTGAGTGCTGATGCACAACCGCTGCCCTGTATATGATCTCGAGGCGGTCGCCGTACCGCTTGGCTAACCTGGCAACCTGTGAAGACTCGGTTTTGGGTACATAAATACAATGAGAATAAATGATCAGATGATCAAGTATATAATAAAGGATATAAAGTAGACAATTTATCATAAGAATATCGAATGGAAGTAATAACTAAGAAAACCGTATCCATCGAGTTTCAAGGAAAAAAACATGTTCTTTCAGATGATTCTACGGTTGAGGATCTTCTTGTTTATCTCGGGTTGCCAAAAGATAGTGTGATAAGATTACGGGCCACGCGCGATGGTTTTGTCCTGATTTCATAATTTGTAATAATTGATAATGGATAGTTTATTATTGATATGTGCTAATCACTCATTAGGTAGGATATTTTGACAAAGACCCGTGTATCCATTACTATTGATGGTAATACTGCAAAAGCGATTGAAAATTATTACCGAGAAAAGGTCAAGACTGCAGCAGAAAAAGGTGAAGTCATACCCAAACTCTCAAACATTTACGAAGAGATAATCGAAAGAGGTTGGGAGTCTAAATCTGGTACCAAGAAAAAATAGGAAAAGCAAAAATCACCATTGTTTTAAACTAAACTTATGGGTTTAGATCTAAAAACGCTATGTGTCAGAGAAAAGACCAACCTAGAATCTTTTGCATCCAAAATTGTTGCAATAGATGCCTACAACGCAATTTATCAATTCTTATCAATTATCCGTGGACCTGATGGATTACCTTTAACTGACTATAGTGGAAAAATCACTAGTCACATCACTGGCTTGTTTTACAGAAATACCAATTTCCTATCTCTTGGTATAAAACCAGTTTACGTGTTTGATGGAAAACCCCCCTCCCTAAAATCCGCCGAGATTGAAAGAAGAAAGCAGATCAAAAAAGAAGCGACCATAAAGTACGAAAACGCAGTTAGCCAAGGAAGATATGAAGAAGCAAAAAAATATGCACAACAAACATCAATTCTAAAGGACGAGATGGTTGAAGATTCTAAAAGACTGTTGGAACTATTTGGAATTCCTTTTGTTAATGCTCCATCTGAAGGAGAAGCCACGGCAGCTCACATGACCATAACTGGACAGGCTCATGTATCTGCAAGTCAAGATTTTGACTCGCTCTTATTTGGAGCAAAGAAGCTCGTACGAAACTTTACAAATAGTGGTAAAAGAAAACTGCCTAACAGGAACACCACAATAGAGGTGGAACCTGAACTTATAGATCTAATAAAAACCTTGGATAATCTAGGCATAACACGAGAGCAATTGGTAGATATTGGGATATTGATAGGTACTGATTTCAATCCAGACGGATTTGAGAGGATAGGGCCAAAGACCGCATTGAAGGCCATAAAACAACATGGAAGACTAGAGGAAATACCGCAAATTCAGGAAAAACTAGACAAAACTGACTACAAACAAATAAGAGAAATATTTTTGAATCCAAAAGTAGCAAGCATTTCGGATCTAAAGTTTGGAAATGTTGACTATCAAGGCATGACAAACTATCTTACAACTGAGAGAAATTTTTCCATTGAAAGAGTGGGAGCGTCATTGAATAGATTGAAAAAATCAATAGAAAAGAAGAGCCACAATCTGGAACAGTGGTTCAATTAAAATAAAATTCAAAACTCTAGTGTAATCTCTTCCGCTTCTCTTCTATTTTTTTTTCAGATTCTAGCCTTTCAAGACTGTAACTTTTAAGATCAGCATATTTTACTATCTGACTAAGATTTGGATGCGTTTTTTTAATCGACCTGAACATTTCTTGTGCAACTTTACGATAATCAGAATGTCCCTGGGGAACAGTTCTAAGTTCTATCAAATGAACCGCTTCTCTTAGATTTAATTTCATAAAATAATGATACTTGTATGCAAAGTTTACAACATATTGTGCTTGCTCTGGATTCTTTTTTTCCAACAAATTGTAAACCTCTTTTGATTTGTACATACAATCTTCAAAATCTTTTCTTATTCCAAGTGACAAGATTTCTTCCGGAACTGAAAAGCCATGGTTTGCTGTCAACAACTGTCTTTCTAGAGTTAACACGCGATGTCTATGAAAGTCACGGAACATGCCAAAGTTAGTAAGTAGATCAAACGTATATTCTGTCATCTCAAATCCTCTTGGTGGTCTCTGCCGTCTATTCATTCGTAAATTTGAAAAAGTTTTAATAATTTTTTTTCGTGTAGCAGTATTCATCTTCTTTACTTGAGCTAAAATTTCCCCATATGACATTCCTGTAGACTGTTCGTATAGCAGTGCCGAAATTACCATATCTTCTGCTTTTTTCTCTGGCTCAGATTCTATCATTTCAACAAGAAAGTCTTTTGATTTTTTGGCTCTGAGATGTTTCTTACTAAATGTTTTTGCAGCACATTTCAATTCTGAGAGATAGTTTTGCAAGAGTTTTCCGTGTTTGTCGTCAGATCTTTTGATAAATGACTTGATAGTGGTATCTAGCTCTGTGTGTATTTTCCTGCCAATTTCTCTTTCTTCCTTTAGATTTGAGGAATATAGTATGGTGAGAAGATATTCAAACGCTCTGCCATTCCCCGTGATTCCGACATTTGTGAGAGTAGAGGCAGGTAGTATGCCACGCAGAACATCTAACGCTTTGGCTTTTATCGTTGAATTGTAAATACGTGTGGCAGATTTGACATCGTCCTCGTTTTTAAGTTGTAAAAACAGAACATCATCTCCTACCGAATTTTTGAATTTTTGTTTTTCAATAGGTTCTCTTTCTTGAATGTATGATATCATAGGCTGGATATTTCTAGAATATGCATCAAAATCTAAATTACAAGATTCCAAGTATTTGTCTGCGTGCTTTGAACTCATTATGTCCGAGTCTTTGAAAAACTTGTATTCGCAGTTGATCTTTTTATCCCAAGCCACATATCGCGAAGATTTTTCAAGATATGATAGTCCTATCCTACGATCTTCTATTTTCTTTACTGCTATGTTGGATAATCCTTCTACTGCAATCTGGGCTTCACCAAGCTCTGCCACCGAGTCGTCTCCATATTCTAGTAAGACCTTGTTGTAAAACTCCTCACCGCGATTTTCATTTTGCAGAAATTCATCAAGAAATATTTTGCGCATGCTCTTGTCAGTTCTACTATATCTTGACATCAGAGCCCCACGATCTACTTGTCGCGGTGTTGTGATTGCAAAAACTGAATCATTTACATTAGAAAAGTGTTTTAGCAAGATCTCTTTCTCAGACTCGGAAAATTCTGACAACACGTTTGGAAAGCAGTTCAATTATAAATAATCTACTATCTTAATGTCCGGTTTTTTTCCCAATCTGAATCAAGTCCGTGGATCCTGTCTTCAATGTATTGCGTCTTGATTGCCATCTGAGCAGTACTTCCTTAAATGAATCTGCTTCTGATGGATCTTCTGTATACATCAAAGTCGTTACCCATCTTCCTTCTCCTGCCATTCCTCCCATGGAATTCATCCAAAAGTCTGTTGGCATATTTTCAAAGGCTTTATGATTTTGCTCACGGCTCATGTCTATCCATCGTTTTGCAACAAAATGCAGGACCTGGTCCATCTCTTCCTTTGTAATCATTGTTGGACCATTACAATACACATGATTTTAAAATTACTAAATCTTCAAAAAGCCAAGAAAACTTAGCTAAAATGATCTTACCAAAACTGAAAACCTTGTTAACACTTTGCTGATTATATTCAAAATATGACATGTGCCCAATGAGCAAAGAAGATGTCGAGTTTATCGGCAAGCAAGTTAAGGACATGTATGGCACTTACATTGGTAAGGTCATAGGAACTATAACCGACATAGATGGAAGTGTACAAACCGTAGGTGTCGATTGTGGTTCTGAAGGGCTGAAACAAGTTCCATTTGAGCAACTAGTCGTTCAGGGGCAGTTCGTAATATTCATTCCTAGATGGAGATTAGACGCCCAGAGATTGTTGCGAGAAAAGGGCCTTACATTGCGCCGAATTCGCGCGTTGATAGACATCGTATCTGAAAACGACGACATGAAGGAGGATGCTGAATTGATCCACGAGAAATATAAAATGAAGTTACTAACTCTGGATGAGACAGAAAAACAAATCAAAGAAAAGCTAGGGCATAGACTGTCAGATCTTGACAATCAGCTCAAATCCATCAGAATGCTGAGATTTGATGCCAAATTACAAAACAAAAGTAATGAGATCTCTGATGCCAAGTATGAATCAGTCAAGGCTCACACGGTTGAAATCATAGAACACATAGAACACGAGAAGGCAGAGATAGTAAACATTCAACGTCGCATCAACGATCTTTCAGTTGATACTGTGGAGCGAACCGAAAGTCCAAAACAGGATGTTCATTCAGCTGCCGTTTCCTACCTTGGTAAGGCAGAAATTTCTCCCTCTCCTCAACCAAAGACACCAATATCTACTGAAATGGTGGTTGGTAATACTGATTCCCAAACATCAACCCCAGAACCAGTTGCTATTGGAGCCGATGGTGAGGAAGAACCTCAAGACTCAGATTGGCTTAAGAGAATATCTTCTTCTTAAGAATGTCTGATGGGATGGGAAGATTCGCTCCTGCCTCCTTTTAAGCGAACCTTTTTTTTAAGATAGATGCGACACTACTTGGTGGATGTGACATATTCAATAGGTCTTGGAAATAACGATACTCTAACAAGAAAAAGAGCAAATCAAGATTATATGAAATTCTGGGAAGAAGAAGCAGGAAAACTTCATTGGTTTGAAAAATGGGGTAAAACACTAGAATGGAATCCGCCTTTTGCAAAATGGTTTGTAAATGGTAAAATTAATGCATCTTATAACGCACTTGATGTGGTAGTTCAAAAAACCCCGCAGAAAAATGCCATACTATGGGAAGGAGAAAATGGTGAGACACGAACTCTCACATATGGCGAACTACTGAATTATGTGTGTAAAGTGGCAAACTCTCTCAAGTCCCTTGGGGTAAAAAAAGGAGACCGTGTTACGGTATATCTGCCAATGATTCCAGAGTTGGTCGTTTCTTTGCTTGCATGTGCAAGAATAGGCGCAATTCACACTGTCATCTTTTCCGGCTTTAGTTCGCAATCTGTTAGAGATAGAGTTTATGACTCAAAATCAAAGGTCGTAATTACAGCAGATGGAGGATTTAGACGGGGAGCCGTAGTAAATCTAAAACAAGTTATAGACGAGGCAATATCTGATTTTGATTTTGTGGAAAATGTATTGGTATATGCACATGTCAAGACTCCAATGACACTGGGAAAAAAAGACAAGATGTGGGATGACTTGATAAACAGTGCATCAGAACACTGTGAACCTGAAAAACTTGACAGTTCCCATCCGCTTTACATTCTGTATACTTCAGGAACTACGGGAAAGCCAAAAGGTGTTCTTCACGGAACAGGTGGCTACTTGGTGCATCTTTACAGCACATTCAAGTGGGTTTTTGATATCCTGGACTATGACATTTATTTTTGTACTGCTGATATTGGATGGGTTACAGGCCATAGCTATATCGTATATGGACCTTTAATGCATGGTGCAACTCAGGTTATGTACGAAGGGGCACTAGTCTTTCCAACGCCTGCAAGAATTTGGGACATAATTGAAAGATACAAAGTCACAATATTTTATACGACCCCAACTGCACTGCGGATGTTTATGAAATATGGAGACTCGCTACCAAATTCGAAAGATCTGTCTAGTTTGAGACTACTTGGTACAGTAGGAGAGCCAATAAATCCAGAAGTATGGAAATGGTATTTTCAAGTAATTGGAAAAACACACTGTCCAATAGTAGATACTTGGTGGCAGACAGAAACTGGTGGGATTATGATCTCGCCAGTTCCAGGGTTAGAAACAATATCGCTAAAACCAGGTTCTGCAACTAGACCGTTGCCAGGAATAAGTGTTGACGTAGTTGATGAAAATGGAAATACTCTTCCGTCAGAAACAAAAGGCTTTCTAGTAGTCAAGAATCCCTGGCCTGGAATGCTTCTTTCACTTTGGACCGACGATGAGAAATACAAAACCGTATACTGGTCAAAGTACAAGACCATGTACTATCCAGGAGATTATGCAATTAAGGACAAAGATGGTTACTTTTGGATGCTAGGCAGAGCAGATGACGTTCTAAAGGTAGCAGGTCATAGGCTTGGTACTGCTGAGATTGAAAGCGGATTTGTGTCTCATAAATCAATAGCGGAGGCAGCTGTGTGTGGAATTCCACATGAAGTAAAAGGTGAATCAATAATTGTATTTCTGGTATTGAAAGAAGGCATAACTTCAAGTAAACAATTAGAGAATGAACTCATCCAACACATACGAAAGGTAGTGGGTCCAATTGCAACCCCTGATCAATTGTATATTGTTTCCAAGTTACCAAAGACACGGAGTGGAAAGATAATGAGAAGATTACTAAAGGCTGTGGCAAACAATGAAACCATTGGTGATGTAAGTACACTAGAAGATGAATCTGCCGTAGATGAGGTTCGGACTACGTTCAATGAACTAAGGAAAAATATTCAAGGAAATCAAGCTAAATAGAGATTATCTGTAGTTTAGAACTTGCTGTTATGTTGAACTTGTTAACAAAACCAGCAGTTGTTTCTAATACGTATTTTGCCAGTTTACCTCCACCATTGTCCACAGTACATGTTGCGGTCTCAAGAGCTGATTTACACGGCTGTACATATTTTGCTATGTGGACCACATCCCCGTTACTATCAAACCAAATTACATCGAGAGGAAATTGCATATTTTGCATCCATATGGGAATTATCTGTTCATGATCCATCACAAAGATCATTCCCTGGTCATAGGGTATCTGATCTTGAAACATCAAGCCCCTAGCTCTCTGGGTATCTGTTTCTGCTATCTGTACATCTAGAGTTACATTGTCTATCTTTACAGTACCGCTTGGAAATTTAACCTCGGCAAATTTAGAGTCTGCAGGAATTGTTAATACTCCAACGATGCCGATTATCACAGCGGTGATGGCTATTGGAATCAGTATCTGACCTCTTGTTGCCATGAAAATTGTGGAGATATGTCTAGTTAAATACTAATGTAAAAAAACGCGCTAAAAACTTGGACTATCTCATTTTATCCTTGATGTCTGATACATTTCTTGCAAAGTTCTTTGCTTCGTGACCTATGTCTGATATGGTGGAGCCGTTGTAAACTTTGTCTAAATACTTTCCGGCTATGATCATCGGAACACCGGCAACGGTGGTGAATGGTTCTGGAGACAAGCATAAAATGAAGCCTATTTTTTGAATCTTCTTGCCAGGCGCAGGTGCACGTTGTAGGGAACCCAGAGCTCTGGCAGTGCCTTTGTCATCCAAAGTTCCTAATGTAGAGTAAATCTCCGCCCGTCTTTTGATAGAAGCATTCATTTTTTTAATTTTATGAATACGCCCTTTAAGTCCCTCGCTCATTTGTCTCAAATTCTGATATATCTAGTTAAGATTCCATGCAAAAGATCAATCACAATAAGGTAAAGATTTCTGATCAAAGGATAGGTTATATCGCTTTAAGTAACATCCTTGACCTATACTATGAAGGAAAAACGCAGTGAAAGACTTGAATCTATCAAGGAGGCGCATAAATCAACCAAGGGTGATTACTCAAGAGTGGAGGATTATCTGGAAGTAATATCAGAGCTTGTTGAACTAAAAGGACATGCAAATACAATTGATATTTCAAGATATCTAAACGTTAGCGCACCTTCTGTTACAAAAATGCTCCAAAGACTTGATGAAAATGGCTACCTAGAATATGAAAAATACAAGGGAATAAACTTGACTGCAAAAGGTAGTGCAGTTGCATCTGCGATAAGGCAAAAACATGGAATTTTGCTCGAGTTTTTTAAGATGCTTGGCATAAATCACGAGATAGCAAATCAAGATACAGAGGGAATTGAACATCATCTAAATCCACAAACTATAAAGCAGCTTAGAAAATTCATCGTATTTCTAAGAGAAAATCCAAAAATCCTGGAAGATTTCCAGTAGTTAGTCGCGTGTCACGACCTTTATGTCATCTTTTGACATTATCGCATTAATTATTCTCTTTCCAATGCTTGATCTTTTGGCTATGATTATTCTGCCTCTCTTTCCTACTCTTGTTGATGCCACGTGTTTGTCCTTGACATAAACATCTGCACTCATTCCAGATTTGTTCTCGTCTACTTCTAATATTACATTGTTGCCAGATTCTGACATTTCAAACCATTCATCATTCTCACTCATCTTCGTTCTTGGTTCTACATTGATATGTATGCCTAGATTTTTTTCAAGTTCGTTAATTGTTGAACCTCCGCGACCAATAAGTGAAGGTATGGAATCTTTGTCAACTTTGACTCTGATACTATTGTTTGAAAGAATCTCGATTTCTGCATTGGAATCAAATCGTCTAATCGCGTCTTTTATTTTTGATTCAGCAAGTCTTTCAATTCCACCACTTTTTGCCTCCTTTGATATTGGTATGACGATATTTTCTTCTCCATAGGTGTAAATCTCATATTCTAGAGAATGATTCTCAAAGTTTTTAACCTCAATTACTGGCCTTGCCAAATCTTGTTCAGTCATCCCGGTGGGCACTTTCACCTTGAATTCTAATTCGTATACTTTTGAGATCTGCCCTGCTTTTACATATACAACAGTATCCAAAACATGGGGAATCATTCCCAATTCTATTTTTCCTATGAATCGTTGTATTGCGTCAAGGGGGGCATTTGCATGTACTACGCCAACCATGCCAACTCCTGCTAACCTCAAATCAGAAAAGACTCGAAAATCATGATATCTTCTCACTTCATCAAATATGGTGTAGTCTGGTCGTACCAATAGTAGTATGTCTGCTGCATTCTCGAAACTTCCATCAAGGTGCGTATACTGTGTAATTTTTTCGTCTACTTGAAGATCTCTTGGTGACTCGAACGTCTTTACAATTTTGCCTTTTTTAGAATAAAAATCTGCAAGACTTGATGCCAATGTACTTTTGCCTGAGCCAGGTGCTCCTGCAATGAGTACTCCTTCTGCGCTCTCCGACAGCCGACGCATCAGTTTTTCTGATACATTGTACTGCTCAAGTGATAACTTGACAAGCGGATGTGTTATTGTAATTTCATAACTATTAGAAAATGGACGGTGAGTTATTACCACTCTGAAATCGCGGAATTGAACTACAAGCGCACCAGACTTTGAAATTTCAATAACTCCGGTCTGGTTGATTCTAGAAGCTTCTAAGATCTCTGTAGTAATTCCCTCCAAGTATTCCTTTTCAAGTATCCTGTCTTCGAGCTCCACTAAAGAAAAAGCACCGGGCTTTCCACGTTTAGCAACAGGTTTTGTTCCTTCCTTGAGGTGAACACTCATTGTCTGGTTATCAAAATACTTTTCAAATTCAAGATTTGCTATCTTGACCTGCGGTTTTGAATAACTAGTCTTTATTCCTTCTGCCTGTGCAACTAGGGCCTGTACGTAATCTGCTGTATAAAATATGGCATTATTTTTCTTTGCAATGTCTTTTATTATGGCATCAATTCTACCATGTCTTGCCAATCTTATATCATCCATGCTTGGACGCTCACCTTCAAATCGAAGTAGGATGTTGTTTTTTTGTACCAAGTCGCGAATTTTCTTTATCTCCTCCAAACCCACAAAACCATAATCCTTGTTTTGTGAGGCTTGAGATTGAAGCTCATCTAAAACTGCAACAGGAATAATTATTTCGCAATCTTTGAGACTTCCAGATTCGATTAGTTTTGTTATCTCGCCATCTATTATGATGCTTGTATCTGCTACGATCTTTTCCATTGTTATCTAGTCAGACTATTTCGCACCTTTTAATCATACCTGTATTTTATCCAAAAAATAGTATATTTTTCAATCATACTATGTCACAGTTAAAGAATTACTCATAATTGGCATGTTGTAATAAGAATTTCCTAAGCGTCTTAAAAAAAGACAATGTTCTAGACAAATAAAAACTCACTGATCTAGGAATTAAGTATTTCTGATATTTTGCGTAGTACGTCCTCAAAATTAAATGGCTTTAGGATGTATGCTACCGCGCCACCTCTTATGCACTCTTTCATCGTTACTTGATTGTCACTTGCAGTAATCATGATCACCTTAGAATCTGGTTTGTACGCGATTATCTCCCTTAATACAGTAAGGCCGTCTTTTTTTGGCATGGCAACATCCAAAAGTATAATGTCTGGATTTGTTCTTTTAAACTGCTCAAATGTTTCTATGCCATCTGATGCTTCAGCCACTAATTCCTGTTTGCCTATGATCAAAATGTCTTTTAACACCATTCTTATGGCATCGGAATCATCAGCTATCATTATTCTGGCCAATTCTTAGATATCGACATGTTTAGTATTTAAGTTCAAAAGTGTATCATCTACAATTCTGATATTTGGGGAAATTTATCCTGTATTTGTTTCTTGAAATCAGTGAGATCGTAACTATTCACACCGCTGAAAATCTTCTTCATATCCTCAACTATTTTGGCTATGACTAAACAAGAGCCAGGTAATGGGCCTTCACTCACTATGTATCTCAATATGGAATCGCTTGTTTTTGCCAGATCTCCTATTTTTTCTTGTCCCATCATAGGAGCAAGTACTTTGATTTTATGTAAGTGCATCTTGATACTATGAGAGTTTGTGAATATACACTCATCATTATTGCAATGCAAGACAATTTGTTCTAACTCGTCCAATTCTAATTGTATTTCTTGTCTTGCAACCTTTAGGAACTCGTCGGGCATTTTAACTAATAATCAGATCTCTTTTATGCAAGCTTTTATAGGCTTGCCTACGACTTTCTTATCAAATTGAAGATTACGCAGAAAACATATCTGTTACTTGGGGTGATAA
>JBOGRA010000035.1:0-14702 GCA_050749325.1 Nitrosotalea sp.
CTCTCCACGTCTTACAAGTGACTGGTTGTATTTTTTCCAATCTCGCATTATGCATGGTAAGGTCTGCTGATCCAAAGAGTGTCTGGTGAAATTGTTTAGATCAGATTGTCAGTTAGGAAACACAGCATTTGAACAGATAACAGGTGATAAGAATGGAAAAGACTGATCGAAAAGAGATTTTATTTTATTACGAGTCACGCCAGAACCCAAATGGCGATCCAGGATTTGATAACAAACCTAGAGAGATGTATGATCAAACAATAATGGTCACTGATGTGAGATTAAAAAGAACAATACGAGATTACGCAAAAAAGATTCTGGGTAAAAAAATCTTTGTTGACATTGATGCGAAAGGAAAAAACGTAATAGCATTTAAAAGACTCAAAGACTTCAAGGAAACAGCAACCACCGATGATGCTATAGAAGTTCTTCTAGAAAATTCTTGGGACGTGCCACTATTTGGAGCATTTGTCCCAGAAACGGGAAAATCAAATTTTGCAAATCTGACAGGACCAGTTCAATTTAATCAAGGACGAAGCACTAATCAAGTTGAAATCATTCATCCGCAAATTAGTTCCCATTTTGTTGGCGAAGAAAAAAAAGATGAGAAAGGTAATATTAAAATCAAGCAGCATGGAACTTTTGGCTCATTTTATTCTGTTGAGTTTGCACTGATAAAATTTCATGGAGTTGTCAATCCGTCAAACTTTGACAATCTATGGGACAAGTACAATAAAAAATTCAACGAAGTAGAAAAAGAATTATTTGACTGTATCTGGTATGGTACAAACGAGCTTCAAACTAGATCAAAATGGCCTCAACAGAGTCACTTCTTACTAGAGGTGACCTATGATAACAAATCTTACAATGATTTATCTAGTTTGGTAATAGATGTTGAACAACTAAAAGGAAAGATAAAAGGTTTGGAAGAAATGAACGGCAAAAGAAAGTTTGACTTGAAAAACCTAGTAAAGATATTAAATAAACGAAAACCAAAAAGTGTCAAGGTTAGAATTTCAGAAGATTTTGAAACAGAACGTGGAGATTTAGAAGAAATCAATAAAATCGACTTTGTTTAAATTATGATGGACCTTGTAGAATTATTTTCTTTTGAATTATCGGGTTCATTTGCCGCATTTAAAGATCCATCAGTCACCAGCAATGTGTCCGTATATTACATTCCTTCAAAATCCTCAGTTATTGGCTTGCTTGGCGCCATAATAGGAATCCCTAGAGACAAATCAGGTAAACCGCCATACAGTGAAGAATATTTGAGACTCTTTAAAGACACAAAGATAGGAATTACACTTCTAAATAATCCGACAAAATTCCCATATAACTCAATCAATAGAAATTTTGGGCCGAAAAGAGAAAAGATGCCAACGAAAAAGGAGCTACTAATTGATCCAAAATACAGAATTTATTTTACATCAACAGATGAATTTTCAGAAAAAATTATTAGCGCAATAAAATCAAACCAATTTGTATATACTCCATATCTAGGTCAAACGTATTGTCATGCAATGATCAGCGATTTAGTAGAACATGGAAAGAATAAAACCATTGATTCTGGAAAAGGTGAAACATCGTCAGTTGTACTTGATGAATCCGAAACATACAACAAAGAATTTATCTTGAAAATAGAACTAGTAAAAGGCTCACTATTAGTTGAAAGACACATGCATCACTTTTTTGAAAATGGAAAGTTAAATCAAAAAGTACTATTACACTGGATCCCAGTACAAGACGCGGTATTTAGGATTAAAGATAGTTCTGAAAGAAATTTATCAAATTTTATAGAAATTGATAAGAAGCTAATCTGTATGTATTAAGATGATTTTTCTTGCTAAATCAGTAGATTATGGAGGGACTTCACTGTTTGATCATAGTAAGAGCGTTGCAGAGCGTGCACAACTATTGGCATCCACAATAAAATTCGAAATGAAGAAATCCGCATATCTATCTGGACTTTTACACGATATAGGAAAACTAAATCCGTATTATCAACAGTCTCTTCCAATACAAAATAAAGATGAACGAGATTTCAAAATGAAAAAACTGGCCGAGACATATTTGGATCAGCATTCAGTATTTTCGGCATGGGCATCCAAAAAACTATTAGAAGATAAAATTGTCAATAACGAATTAACTCGAGTCATCTGTACAATTCTTGGTCACCATGGAAGATTAACAAATTCAAGCTATAACGTAAGAGACAAGCCAAAAACTAAAAAAAGCCAGAATGAAATACTTGCCAATTTGAAGGATTATCAAAAAGAGTTAGAATCGTTAAATTTACCGGATTTTGATTGGACAAAACTGTGTGAACAATTTACACAAGACATTTCCTTTCAAGACGAAATTGATACTAATGAACAAAATGGTATCACTGATTTCATGCATACATGTACACTATTTTCATGCCTCCTGCAGGCAGATCGTACAGATGGGAAAGATTTTAAGATTCCAAAATTTGACATAAGGTTCAATACAAAAGATCTAGTCGTTGGGGGAGCCCTTCAAGATCTACGAAAGTCCTTTTTTGAAAATGCATTAAAAACACATGATTTTGAATCTGGAATGGTAATAATTGAAGCACCAACTGGAATAGGAAAAACTAGGCTCTTTCTTGAGATTGCAAACAAATATTCACAAATTCAGAATCTGGAACGTGTCTTTTATTTTTCACCACTACTTGCACTAACTGAGGACTTTGAAGAAAAGATTGTAGGTAAGAAAGTGATTGATTCACTTGAAGATGTTTTAATCTATAATCACCTATTTTCTACGACTCTTCAGGAAAAATCCAAATCAGAAGAAGTTATTTCAATTTTTACAAAATTAATTGAATATGAGACTTTTAACAAGAAATTCATAATCACGACAACCATGCGTCTGCTACTGACTATCTATTCCAATACGGTCTCTGATAAATTGAAGCTTCTCTCGTTTAAGAACTCATTACTCATTGTAGACGAGATTCAGACAATTCCAAAGATATTACTTGAAAATTTAATTGAAGTTTTTCAAATTTTATCAAAAAATTTGAACTGTAAGATACTTTTTGTTAGCGCAACAATTCCTTATGAAATGGGAGATAAAATTCCAAGAACAAGACCTGAAGAAAATCTTCGTTTAGAATATCTATACAAAACATCAAAAAATATAAAATTTGTAGATGGTTCGCCTCAATTACCAAACGAATACAAAAAAATGCTTATCATGTTAAATACTAGAAGAAATGCTAGGGATTTTTATAATAATGCACTGAAGGTATACGGTAATGATGTTAAGTATATCACATCTGGAATACGAAAAGACGACAAGATAACAATCATCAAAGAGATAAAATCAAGTAAAAAGATTGTAATAATTTCAACACAAGTAATACAAGCTGGGATAGATGTAAGCTTTACATCATTATATAGACAGATGGCGCCTCTTGATGATCTAATCCAGACAGCAGGTAGGTTAAACCGGGAAGGAGATGATACGGATGCAACAATGACAATTTTTAGGCTGCAGAAAGCAAACGAATATGTTCCATATGTTGACCTTGAATATGACGAGTCTCTTAAACTAATAAAAAACATTCATTCGTCAACGGAACTTTTGGAGGCACTTCCAGGTTATTATAAAGAGATATTTGAGCAAAATCAGACAAACAAAAACAAAGCGAAACGCCTAAGAGACCTCATGGTAAAGCAAAATTTTGAAGAAGTTTGGGAATTTACTCGAGAATATATTCCAGATGACAGAAATGATTCTGTAATCATCCCAAAAAATAGGGAAGAATGGCAAAAGATTAAAAAATCTTTTTCGTCCGACAAAAAGTTCAATGCAAAGTTAAAAAAAGATTATGAGATGCTTACAGCTGATCTTCCAATACGTCCAACTGATCTAAGGATAAAAGATAGTTTTGATCCAGAATTACTTGCAATGAACATATTAATGCCCAATATCGAACAATATGAAGATGGAATAATCTCAGAGACATTTTATCATCACGCGTTAGGGCTGGACATATGGATTCAATAGTTAGAATATGCCGATGTGTACTTGAGGCAAACATAAAATCTGACGCAACCAGTCTGAGGGGTTATCTGGTACACCTATTTGTTAATGATCCGGAGTATCATCATCACTCTGATGATCCTTATCACTATCCACTTGTTCAGTACAAAAATATCAAAGGAAAACTAATCATTATTGGAATAGACACTTATGCCCAACATGTATTTGAGAGAATATCAAGGCTTGAGAAAGTGATCCTTGAAAACTACAAGGCCTCAGTAAATGCAGTCCAGATTTACTTTGATGAAGTGATCATAAAACAGCAAGAGACCAGATACTCTTTTTACACTCCATGGATTGGTCTCAATCAAAAAAACTACAAAAAATTCAGAGAGTCAGGAATTGACAAAAGAAAACTACTTGAAGCAATACTTGTTGGTAACATACTTAGTGCATTAAAGGGGATGGGAATTCGGGCGGATTTTAGAATTCAAGTTTCAATACAAAAATTTAGATCAATTCCACAAATCACAAGACATCAAGGAGGAAAGAAAAATAAATTTGCTGGATTTTATTGCAACTTTAATTCTAACATACTTTTGCCAGAGTTTATCGGCCTTGGAAAAAGTGTTTCAAAGGGATTTGGAGTAATTGAGAGAATCAAATGATTGTTGAGGTTACCACGCATGGCAGTGTCATAAAAAGAAATCATGACTCGTTTGTTATAAAAAATAATGATTCATCTTCAGAAATCCCAGCCGAAAAGATAGATGCTATAATCATATCATCAAATTCTCTAATCAGTACACAGGCAATTCGCCTCTGTATTGAAAAAGAAATTCAACTCGTAGTATCAAATTGGACTGGAAGACCAATCGCAAGACTTTGGTCAAGCACACCTGGCAAAGCCACCCAGATACGAAGGGGACAATATTTAACGCAGGAGACAAAACTGGCATTTGAGATTTCCAAGCATATTGTTCAGATAAAGCTTGAAAAACAAAGAAAGTTTCTACGTTATTTGAAGAACAACCGAAATAACGCACCAGAGCAGATAGAAAAGGCAATATCTGTCATAACTAAATCCATTTCAGCTGTTAGCATCTTGGAATATTCAGCTGATGTCAAGAATGTCTTGCTGGGATATGAGGGATCAGCAGCCATGCAGTATTTCAGTGCAATTTCTAAATCACTTCCAATAAAATGGCAGTTCAAAGACAGGAGTCAAAACCCGGCCCGAGACGCATTTAATGCAACACTAAACTATTTGTATGGGATCACATATGGTTCTGTTGAAAAAATAATAATTTTGTCAGGTCTTGATCCTAATGCTGGGTTTTACCATTCCGACATTTATGGCAAACCCACGTTATCCTTTGACATAATTGAACTTGTTAGACCTGACGTAGATAGAACAGTCGTATCTATCTTTACAAAGAAAATGGCCAAAGAATCATGGTTTGAAGAAAAATCGGAATCTGGAATATCGTTATCAAAAGATGCAAGAATGTTTCTCATATCAGAATACCGTGAAAAGAACCTAAAAGACGTTGAAACAACTTCGTGGAAGTTTTGTAGATGGCTCATTGAAAAAATCATGGAGAACAACAAATGAAAGAAAATATGTACTATGCGACTTATGATGTATCTGATAATGGAACACGCGAAAGCATAATCAACATTCTGAAAAATTCAGGCTTTACAAGAATTCAAAAGATTGTCTTTTGTGGAAAAATATCCAATCAGCAGAAAAAAGACATTGTAGAAAAGATTAAAATTGTAATAGATGAAACTGATTCATTTTATCTTATGATGGCATGCGCAACTTGTTTTGGAAAGATAAGCATAGTAGGAAAAGGATTTGATAAAGAATACGTATCTGACGAAAAAGGCTCTATGATATTATGATAAACTCAATAAATGTTACAACTGTTGTAGAACATGTATTTTGCCCAAAGTTCACGTACTATTCATGTGTTCTAGGTCTACAACAATATGAAGAGAAGCGAGGAACTGTACTTGTTGGAAGAAAATTTCACACAAGACATGAAAAGACAAACACTTCATATCTGAGGAAAAACTTTGGCAATGAAAAAATCCTCGGCCTTAAAATGTATTCTAAAAAATACGACTTTGTTGGAATTGTGGATGAAGCGGCAGTCTCAGATGATGAAATACTCCTAGTCGAAAGAAAATACTCTGATTACAATCATGTTGGTCCGACAATAAGGGTGCAAATAGGGCTTTTATCTTTACTACTGGAAGAAAATCTGGGAAAGCCTGTAAGAAAGGCACTGATCATATTTTCAAAAGACAAACGAACTGAAATTACTGTAAATGTAGATGATTCGGTAAGGAATTTTGCCTTGGAAATGCTAAGTGATGCAAAAAAAGTCATTTCATTAGGAATTAGCCCAAAATCTCAGTATGATGGAAGATGTGTTAACTGTTGTTATCGAAAAGTTTGTCCAGTTGGCTCTTTAAATATGGTTGAATAATTATGGCAAACTCTAAAAAATGGTCAATACAGATGAAATATAGTTCAAATTTACGAACAAAACATAGGCAAAAATCGCTGTCTGAAAGACTAATCCATCAAAACAAGGATTGAAACAAAAAGAGAGTAATACAATCAGAGACACATTGGAGTCTGAAAGACTAATCCATCAAAACAAGGATTGAAACCCATAAAAGCCGTGCAGCAATGCCTCGTTACGGTTCGTCTGAAAGACTAATCCATCAAAACAAGGATTGAAACATGACGACACTCTATGGAAGTGCAAGCTATTCCGCGTCTGAAAGACTAATCCATCAAAACAAGGATTGAAACCAAAGGGAACTGGACAGGGAACAGGTGAGATATCCGGGTCTGAAAGACTAATCCATCAAAACAAGGATTGAAACCAAAATGCAATTCTTGATCTCAAGAACAGATTGGCGTCTGAAAGACTAATCCATCAAAACAAGGATTGAAACAATCGAGTGTAAAGCCTGATCTTTGCGTTGATATTGTCTGAAAGACTAATCCATCAAAACAAGGATTGAAACGATACGGGCTTGTGACCGCTTTTCGCATGATTGGTATGTCTGAAAGACTAATCCATCAAAACAAGGATTGAAACTCTCGCCCAAAGTTCCAGGTATTTTCTTTTGGGATGTCTGAAAGACTAATCCATCAAAACAAGGATTGAAACTTTACTGCCGGTAGTGATTCCATGCGGTTTCTCTTGGTCTGAAAGACTAATCCATCAAAACAAGGATTGAAACACAGAAGTTGGCGGCTCATCGGACCGCTACCTCGGTTGTCTGAAAGACTAATCCATCAAAACAAGGATTGAAACTAACAAGAGAAACAAGAAATCTCCCAAAAGTGCCTCTTGTCTGAAAGACTAATCCATCAAAACAAGGATTGAAACTTCTGGTCCAATATGAGACCACGTGTTATCGGCGTGTCTGAAAGACTAATCCATCAAAACAAGGATTGAAACCGTAAAAACATGCCATGGTAAAAATTACGACTAATGGTCTGAAAGACTAATCCATCAAAACAAGGATTGAAACGTGATATAACACATGGCAAAACTAGACATGAAACAGTCTGAAAGACTAATCCATCAAAACAAGGATTGAAACACATTAAAAGAACTAGGATTGAAAAACGTATCCAGGTCTGAAAGACTAATCCATCAAAACAAGGATTGAAACATTCAAGCAATTTATTTAGTCTCTCTCAGAATTTGGTCTGAAAGACTAATCCATCAAAACAAGGATTGAAACATGATTTTGGCTGTGAAAGTGAATTAACATTACTGGTCTGAAAGACTAATCCATCAAAACAAGGATTGAAACATGATATTCTACGTGATGAAAAAATAACATTTCTCGAGGGTCTGAAAGACTAATCCATCAAAACAAGGATTGAAACACTGTAGAATACATAACAGCGGTAGCAAACAGTGACCGTCTGAAAGACTAATCCATCAAAACAAGGATTGAAACAGGCTGACATGTTTGCAATATCAACATCCTCAAGGTCTGAAAGACTAATCCATCAAAACAAGGATTGAAACAATACTAAAACTCAGCAACAATCCGAAACCTCACCGCCCGGTCTGAAAGACTAATCCATCAAAACAAGGATTGAAACAATAAACCATCTTTAGACAAACGCTGAACTATTTAAAACGAAAAGTGGCAGTAAGTAAACGATTCCATAAATACTTGCATTTTATACCAAGTCACATGAAATACTCAAGATTGACCCTTTCTTCTTTTTACAGAAGATCATCTAAAGGGTCATTGGGCAATTTGTTGAAATAAAAAAAAAGTGCGAAGATATGGACGTGACAAAAGCAGGTTGATCTCATAGTGATGTTCTCTGTAGTACCAAATTCCAGAGGGTTCCCATATTATGACATGGTGTATGAGGATTCTCCATCCATCATGCCACAAACCGGTGGCGGGCTAGTCACTGAGCACTACCTCCTTCCAGATCCCTTTCCTCCAAGGCAGACAGATGTCGAAAAGCTAAATACCGATAAAGCTATTACGGTATCCAATGAGGACCGTAAATGGTCTGATATGGGAAACAAAACACTCACAGAAAAGAAAGAAACACCCGAAACCATCAAGGACAGGCTCAGGGAAAAGATAAGGCGTAGGTCCCACAGCCTCAAAAGCGAGATCACCTTTGACTCTGCGACAATATCCTTTGAGAGGTTCCTCAGGTCTAGAGATTTGACCTACCATGACTGTCTTGAAAGTCCAATCCAAGCCATAGATGACTATGTGGCATGGCTTGACAGGAACAACCGCAGCCCAAGCTCGATTGCAACATACGTCAACTTTGTCAAAAAGACACTAAAGTTCATGGGCGCAAAAATAGACGCAGAGGAGTTTAAGGAAAGGGTAACCATGCCAAAGATCCGTCCATTTCAGGACGAGAAGGTTGACAGGGACCAGATAAGGAGAATAGTTCTCTGCCTCAAACACCTTCAGCTAAAAGCAGTCCTTATGCTGATGAAGGACACAATGGCAAGACCTGCGGAGCTGGTAGGCCTGAGAGTCTCGGACCTCAACCTAAGCTACGACCCTCCATACCTGAACATACCGGCAGAAAGGGCAAAGAATGACCTTCCGCGAGAGCTCTTCTTCACACATGAGACCAAGGAACTTTTGTTGGCACACATCAAAAGAAAGAACAAGAAGGGATCGGACTTTCTATTCCTCAATGACGCAGACTCGTTAGACGAGATGGAACTGCAACGGAAGATAGAAAACACAACACAGGTATTCTCTCAAGTCTTTCGGAGGATGCTTTCCAAACCCGAGTTTGAGGATCTCAGGGGGACTGTCAACCAGCGAGGCGCGGTGACAAGATACAAGATCCATCCATACTCTTTCAAAAAGTTTGCCTTCACGACAATGGCAGACACCTTGGGCGAGGTTGCAACACGTGCAATAAAGGGAGACAGAAAGTACGTCTTTACGTATTACAGAAAGAGCAGGGACGAAAGAGCCGCAGACTACAGAAAGGTGATGCCAAAGCTGCTCATCTTTGCGCAAGACGAGATCTTAAAATCAAAGGAGGAACTGGAATCAAAGATTAGGACCATGGACGCAGAAGATCTGGCAAGGCTGCAAGAGTTTCTTGGAGACTGCAAGAACCAAGCCAGAGAGTAGTCCAACCAGACAAGGTCGAAGACTTTCTTGAGAAGGGTTACAGGTTTGTAGGAAACCTGCCAAACGGAAAGGTCGTCGTTGAACGATTTAACTCCACAAAAAATACCCTCTAAAAGACTATAAGTAAGTGTTTTAGAGTTTTTTCATGCCCGAATTCATTTGTCCTGACTGTGGACAGAAACTATTTCATGAAAATGAAACAACGCTAACTGTAGAAAAACAAGTTCATACAAAATTCTGTTCTGCTAAAAAAAAGCACTAGCACTTTGTGACAGAATAGATTCTATTTCCAAAGCTTGCTGTTTTAAAATCTATTTTATTTTGCGGGTCCTTCTTGCGCGCCTTGCTTAATTTCTCTAGAGTAACAAGTGCCTCGCCATCAAAGCCCACTGAAGAACCATATACTCCTTCTGAGAGTTGGTTTCCATGTTCTCCTTTCTTAATGTCATCGACAAGATCATAGAACTTGATTGCCTCTCTCTTTGATATTGGACCACCGCTTGACTTGTTAAACCCAACAGCAATGTACATGCCATTGTTTTTTACTGCAATTGGAACCTTATGGACCTTGCCAGAATGGCCAGGAATCTTTTCATTTAGAAGGATTTCACACTTGTGAAACATGCTGGAAATATACGCAAAAAAGCGATAGTCGGCATAAGTGCCGTCAGAGCTTTCCTCACAATCAACAAATACCCTGTGAAGAATTGCAAGAGCTGCGTCGTTCATGCTTTGCAGGCGTTCCTCAATCCTTCCTTTTCTGACTAGGTCTGACTTGCAATCTGTTGCGATCTTTTCAAGAATGAAAGGAGGTAGATTGTAATTTTTTAGGGTGGAAACATATGTTCCAGTTTTAGAAGCGCCAAATGTAGGAAAATTACCATGACTCAATTTCCATCGACTCCATTTTTATAATAATTATTGCAAATCATCCCCAACTTGATCAATTTTAGATAGCTGGTTTTTCCTTATAACTGTTCTCTAAAATGATAGATCTAAAAAATGGTGGGGCCGACCGGAGTTGAACCGGCGACACACGGGTCACTACAGCTCCAAACTGTACATCATCCTTTCGTCAGTGAAGCTAGTTGAACCACTGGAGCCCTTAGCGGTGATCATGTGATCTATCCTGTCGCCATGCCTGGCTAGGCTACGACCCCACGTTTGGTCAATAAATGCACTTGAATTTTAATTTACTTAGTTTCTGAAGATTTATTGCAGACATGAAAACCTAATCAATTGGGGAAAAAGTGTGAACTTTACCAAATTGATACAGTTTTCTTTCCTTTGTATAACTTCGAAAAAATTAGTTGAAAAGCCATGGTCAAACCAATAATACTCATATTGGGTGCTATTCCCATACTTGCAGCCATCTTCATAGTTGTTCCTCAATTGACAAGACCAGAGATTCAAAGCTCTGTAGTAAACTCTGAAGATGTAATGACTCTTCAGTATACCAAAGAACATCTAGAAAAAATATCGTTTGGGCTTACACAAAGCATTGGTGCAGATACTGCTGAAGTCTTGACAATACAAAATGACGGCTCTGTTGTGTACAGCCTAACAAAAAATGGTTATTCAGAGCCTAACGTAAAGTACCAACTGTCTCAAGATGAATTGACAAAATTGAAGGCACTCATTAAGGAAACTGGATTTGTGAATATTCCAAGTAATGTCTACCAAGTCAAGCCAGACATTTCAGATTATGAAAAATATGGCATTCAAGTTACTCTTAATGGCAAGACTGTCAACCTTCAATGGGCAGACCAAAACGCCAGTCAAGAATTCGTTCCGCCGATTATAACTCAGGTACAATCAAGTCTTGATGATATTATAGGCGAAATCACAAAATAAGTGTTCTAGGGGGAATATGGGAGTACTCGTATCCTAATTGATGCATCACACTTGAATTTGAAGGCACAAGCCGTCCACTTGCTAGAACCATAAAATAAATAGATCTCGAGACGATCAAACCACATGATTCCACTTTCAGGCGATTTTGGTAATGCAAAAGGAATGGTTAGAGAAAAGTTAGGATCATTTGAAACGCGTAGGGGTACCTCAACTCTGAAGCGCGGTTTTGCTCATATGCTAAAAAACGGTGTTGTCATGGATGTAACAACTGCAGAACAGGCCAAGATAGCAGAAGATGCAGGAGCAGTGGCAGTAATGGTATTAGATAAACTTCCATCTGATGTAAGAAAAGCTGGGGGCGTAGCTAGAACAGCTAGTATTAGAATTATTGAAGAGATAATGGATTCTGTAACAATTCCAGTTATGGCAAAATGCAGAATAGGACATGTCTATGAAGCCATGGTTTTGGGAGAAACAGATGTAGATATGATTGATGAATCAGAGGTACTCACACCGGCAGATGAATTTCATCATATCTGGAAATGGGATTTTACAACACCTTTTGTTAATGGTGCAAGAAATCTGGGAGAAGCACTACGAAGAATTGAAGAAGGTGCGGCAATGATAAGAACAAAAGGAGAGCCTGGAACTGGAAATGTTGCAGAAGCTGTAATTCACATAAAAAATGTAAACACCGAACTAAGGCGCATAAAATCAGTCTATGATGCTGGGGATGAACAAGATCTAATTAGTATTGCAAGGGAGCTCAAAGTGTCATATTCACTTGTAGAAGAGACTGCAAGCCTTGGTAGACTTCCAGTAGTAAATTTTGCAGCAGGAGGCATATCGACTCCTGCAGATGCTGCATACTTGATGACTCTGGGATGTGATGGAATCTTTGTCGGCTCTGGAATCTTCAAGTCTGAAGATGCAAAAGAACGGGCACAAGCTGTTGTTCTTGCAACTACATTCTGGGAAGACCCTGACAAAGTAAAGGAAGCTCAAAAGATGATAGACGAACGACAATCCATGTTGGGGCTTGATACCAAGAATCTGGAACTTAGGATGCAGGAAAGAGGTAGTACGGCATGACAGGTGTGAACATAGGCATACTTGCTGTTCAGGGAGATGTTGCAGAGCACTTGTCTGCTACAAGAATGGCAATGGATGAACTCGGAGTTGAAGGAGTTGTAATCGAAATAAAAAATCCAGAACAAATCTCCGATCTTGATGGACTCGTAATTCCTGGTGGGGAAAGCACTGTAATTGGAACACTTTCACTAGTCAATGGCTCTTTGAAAAAGATAAAAGAAAAGATCTCCTCTGGCATACCAGTCTTAGGTACATGTGCCGGAATGATTCTCTTGTCAAAGAAGATAAAAGATAGAGTTGTAGGAGAGATGGAGCAGCCATTGCTAGACTATTTTGATATCTCAATAGAGCGAAATGCTTTTGGAAGGCAGAAGGACTCGTTTGAGGCAGATATTTCACTTGAAAAGATAGGCGTGTCAAAATTTCACGGTATCTTCATAAGGGCACCGTCAGTCATAGACGCAGGTAAGGATGTAGAGATACTGTCAAAATTCAATGAAAAAATAGTTGCAATAAAACAAGGAAACATTGTAGGTACCTCATTTCATCCCGAACTTACAGCAGACCTGTCAATACACAAGTACTTTGTTAGTCTAATAAAAAAGAAAAACTAGATCTAGTATTTTCGTAAGCATTTACCCTTTTGAAGTCCCGATACCTCCAGATCTGTAATTTTTGACCAATACGCTTTCTGATCAGTACGACATTACTGGCATCATTGCACAATAACGATGATCTTGAGTATTTCCGTAACCGCTGCAATGTTCTGGAAGAGGAAAACAGGAATCTTAGAGGGAGGGTTATGCAGCTGGAACAGAGCTTGCCCTGCTAAAGGAGACGGTAACCGCGCTTGTGGCAAGAAACATCGATGCAAAACCCGACAGGCAGAACAATGTGAAAAAGAGGAACCACAAGCCTGGACGCAAAAAGGGCCACGAGGGCAAGACCAGGAAGAAGCCGGACCACATCGATGCAAGGGTCGTAGTGGACATAAAGGAGTGCTCTAGGTGCGGCAGCACCCTGTCAAAACCAACTGAATCCTACACAAGGGTTGTCGAAGATATCATTCCGGCAAGGGTAATTGTGACACAGTATACGATTGTCAGGAGATACTGCAGGAACTGCAAAAGGCAGGTCTCATGTAATGTGCCTGATGCGCTGTCAGGCGAGCACTTTGGGCTGAGGCTGATGGCATTCATAGTATCGCTCAAGCTTCTTGGTCTGTCGTACGAGAAGATATCGGATCTCTTCAGGACCTTCTTCTCCCTTGAGATAACAGAAGCTGCGATAAACCATGCGGTAGTAAAGGTGTCGGAGGCATTTGGGTCGCGGTACCATGAGATGCTGCAGGAGCTAAAGACGGAGCGGAATATCCACGGTGATGAGACCAGCTGGAGGATAAATGGAAAGAACCACTGGCTGTGGGCGTTTGTCAGCAAATGGACTGTACTGTACGAGATTGACAAATCCCGAGGATCTTGTGTGCCAGAGAGAGTACTGGGAGATTATGACGGGTGCGTCACAAGCGATTCGTGGCCTGCATGGAATGGTGTCGGAGGGACACACCAGAGGTGCCACTGGCACTATATCAACGAGATCAAGGACACCTTCAAGTACAAAAATCCGGGCAGACAGTTCCGCAAGTTTGCAAAGAAGCTCCGGAGAATCCTGTACGACTCGCAGAGAGCAGGTACCGTGAGGAGCCTCAAAAAGAGAGCCAGGGCAAAAAAGCGTTTTGAGGAAAGGATAGGGAAGCTTGCGTCATGCAAATATGCCGAGAAGAACTGTGTCAGGCTTGCCAAGAGGCTGAGGAGGGAGAAGGGGATGCTCTTTACGTTCCTTGAGCAGGACGGCGTCGAGTACCACAACAATGCTGCCGAGAGGGCAATCAGGCCGTGCGTTGTCATACGCAAGATAACATCGGGCAACAAGACGGTTCAGGGAGCACTTGCACAGGCTGTGTTGCTAAGTGTCAAGGAGACATGCAAGAAGAGAAGCACAAACTTTTACGAATATGCACTGGATTATCTGAGATCCACTTCAAAAAGCTAAATGCTTAC